>NZ_JAFLXF010000006.1:0-241200 GCF_019891575.1 Pseudomonas sp. MIS38 | reverse complement strand
GTCTTGAGCCATGCATCGACCTGAGAAACCGAGTCGATTATGGATTCAGCACCGCTCACTCATATCGGTGCCCATCTGGAACATCCCCCATCCAGTCCCCTCTCCCTCTGGGAGAGGGTTAGGGTGAGGGCCACCCCCAAGCCATGCACATTAGCGATGAGCAACACCGAACGCCTCATCCACCCGCGCCAGATCCTGTTCGTTCAACGTCCCCGCGTAGTAATGCAGCTTGGTCCAGGCCATCAAGTAGTCGTAGCGCGCCTGGGCCAGATCGCGGCGGGTGGTAAACAGTTGCTGTTCGGCGTTCAGCGCATCGAGGTTCGTCCGTTCACCGCCAAGAATGCTTTGCTTGGTCGACACCACCAGTGCTTCAGCCGAGGCCAGGGCCTTCTGGTAGGCGCGCAGTTTGTTGACGCCCGACAGGCAGGCGCTGAACTGGCGGCGCAGTTCGATCAGCGTCTCGCGGGTCTTGCCGTCGAGTTCGTATTCCGCCTGCTCCATGGTGCGGCTGGCCTGACGGGTCGAGGCCGACACCCCGCCACCAGCGTACAGCGGCACGTTGACTTCAAAGCCGATGGTGTTGGTGTCGTAGCGCTGGTTATAGGTGTTGCCGCTGTCCGATTCAGTCTTGCGGATCGACGCGTAGGCACTGACTTTCGGCAGGTGCCCGGCGCGGTTGCGCTCGACTTCGTACTTGGCCACTTCCACCGCCTGGCGTTGCGACGCCAGATTGGGATTGTTGCTGATCGCCAGCTCATGCCAGGTGTCGTAGTTGGCCGGCATCAGCGCGAAGGTCTGGAAATTCTGATCCAGTGGTGCCAGCTCGCTGATGTCCACCGTCTGCACGCCGACCAGCGCGCCCAACTCGCGCAGCGCCGCGTCCTGCTCGTTGCGCGCCTCGATCTCTTCGGCGGTCGCCAGTTCATAGCGCGACTCGGCTTCGAGAATGTCGGTGCGCGTGCCCTCGCCCTGTTTGAACATGTGTTCGTTCTGCTGGAACTGCTGCTCGTAAGCCTTCTTCTTGGCCTGGGCGATGTCGATCTGATCCTGAGCGAACAAGGCTTTGGTGTAGTTGTCCAGCACCCGTACCAGCAGCTCCTGACTCTTGCCGCGAAACGCTTCGTCGGCGAACAGCGACTGCGCCACGCCTTTGCGATACGCCGCGTAGGCTTCGTAGTCGAGCAACGGTTGCTGCAAGGTCAGGGTCGAGCCATAGCTGTTGTAGTTGCGGTCTTCGGTGAGGTTGCCGCGAGCGGTCAGTTGCGTGGCCTTCGAGGTGTTGTGACCCCGGTTGTAGTTGTAACCCAGTCTCGGCAACAGCCCGGCGCGGCCGATGATGCGGTTTTCCAGGCCTGCGTCGCGCTCCTTGATCGCGCCGAGGAACACCGGATCGTTGCGCAATGCCTGTTCGTAGACCTCGAATGGCCCCATGGCCGCCAGCGCGCTGTTTCCTGCGAGCAGCGTGAACGCTGCTCCCAACATCGAAAGCTTATTCATACAGCCGAACATCCTTATTCTTCAGTCAACGCAGAGCCAGCGCGATCGAGCAATGGTTTGAACAGGTAATTGAGCAGTGAACGTTCGCCGGTGCGCACGAACATTTCCGCCGGCATACCGGGCTTGATCACCAGACCGTGGAGTTTCTCCATCGCCTGATCACTGACGCTGCTGCGCAGCACGTAGTACGGCACGCCGGTTTTCTCGTCGACCATCTGGTCGGCGGAAATCAGGCTGACCTCACCCGGTACACGCGGGGTCTTGCTCTGGTTGAACGCGGTGAACAGGATATCGACCGGCAGATGCGTGCCGACCTTGTCGATCAGGTTGATCGGCAAGTGCCCTTCGACTTCCAGGGTGGTGCCTTGCGGGACGATCTCCAGCAGGGTTTCGCCCTGACGCACCACGGCGCCTTCGGTGTGCACGCCAAGGTTGACCGCCACGCCGTCGGCGGTGGCGAGGATCTCGCTGTGTTGCAGGTCGAAACCGGCCGAGGTCAGTTGCTCGGACAGGGTCACGCTTTTGAGTTGCGCGTCGGCCAGTTGCGTGCGCACTTCCTTTTGATATTCCTCGCCATGCTGTTGCAGTTTCAGGCGCGATTCGAGGATGCCCTGCTCCACCCGGCCGCTTTCACCGGTGTTTTCCGCCAGTTGTTGCTGCACTTGCGACAGCTGACGCTGGTACTCCATCAAGCGGTTGCGCGGGATGTAGCCGTTGTCCGCCAGTGGCTGCAGGTTGCTCAGTTGCTGTTGCAGCGAATCGGCCTGGGCATTGAGGTCGGTGCGGGCGCGGCGCATGCCCGCCAGCTGCGCGGTGGCGCCTTCAATGCTGGCGCGCAGACCGGCCTGCTCGCGGTAGAACGCTTCGCGACGGCTGCTGAACAGTTGACGCTGGCCTTCAAGAACCAGCGCCAGACGCGGATCCGGATCGTTACTCAGTTCGGCAGGAAAGGTGATTTCTTTGAGGTTGTCGCGTTCGGCCTGCCAGCGTGCGAGGCTAGCCCACGCCATGCGGTATTGCGCCTGTAGCGACTGCACATCGGCGGCGACCTGGGTCTGATCGAGGCGGAACAACGGTTGCCCCTGCTTCACGATTTCGCCTTCACGTACCAGAATCCGGCTGACCACGCCGCTGCTCATCGACTGCACAGCTTTGCGCTTGCCCGAGACCACCACGGTGCCTTGCACCGGAATCCCCTGATCCAGCGGCGCCAGTGCGGCCCAGGTGAAGAAACTGCCGGCGCCGACGATGGCCAGAATCCAGCCCATGCGGGCGAAGAATTTCGCATCGCGCTCCGGGCGCTCGGTGACGTACGCGTGTTCCATGGAGGCTTCGTTTTCAGTGTTCATGCTGGCGCTGCTCATACACCCGAATTCCTTGTCGAGGGCTGGTACTGCCGGCTCATGCTGAGCCCGCCCGGTGCCTGCGCGGATTTTTCCCGTTGTTGTTCCTGAGCGCCGGACAGCGCCTTGAGCACTTCCTGACTGGCGCCGAACGCCTGCAAGCGGCCATCGTTGAGCACCAGCAGTTTGTCCGCCTGAGCCAGTACCGAAGAGCGATGCGTCACCAGCACCACGGTGGTGCCCTTGGCCTTGAGCTGGGCGATGGCGCTGGCCAGCGCGGCTTCACCAACAGTGTCGAGGTTGGAGTTCGGCTCATCGAGCACCACCAGGCTCGGATCGCCATACATCGCACGGGCCAGGGCCACACGCTGCTTTTGACCGCCGGACAGGCCACTGCCGTCCTCGCCCAGTTGCGTGTCGTAGCCTTGCGGCAGGCGCAGAATCATCTCGTGGACGCCGGCCTGTTGCGCGGCGGCCACGACCTTCTCCGGGTTGGCTTCGCTGAAACGGGCAATGTTTTCGGCGATGCTGCCGCTGAACAGTTCGATGTCTTGTGGCAGGTAGCCGATGTACGGGCCGAGCTCGTCGCGGTTCCAGCGATGGATGTCGGCACTGTCCAGGCGCACCGTGCCGCCGAGGGTCGGCCACACGCCGACCAGCACACGGGCCAGGGTCGACTTGCCGGAACCGGAAGCACCGAGCACGCCGAGCACTTCGCCAGCGCCCAGATTGAAATTGATCATCTGCAGGGTTGCCGCGCGCTGCCCGGGAGGGCCGGCACTGACTTGCTCGAAGGTGATCTGGCCTTTCGGCGCCGGCAGCGCCATGGCGTCATCACTCGGCGGGAACGCCTGCAGCAAAGAGTCCAGACGACGATAGGCCAGCTTCGCCCCGCTCCACTGTTTCCACACGGCGATCAACTGGTCGATCGGGCTCAGCACGCGGCCCATCAGGATCGAACCGGCGATCATCATCCCGGCGGTCATGTCGCCCTTGATCACCAGTAACGCACCGAGGCCCAGCACCAGCGATTGCAGGCACAGGCGCAAGGTCTTACTGATCGAGCTGATCACCGCGCCGGTGTCGCTGGCCTGATTCTGCAGGCCGAGGAAACGCGAGTGCACGCCGAACCAACGCTTGCGCAACGCGCCGAGCATGCCCATGGCCTGGATGGTTTCCGCGTTGTGCAGGTGGCTGGTCGCCAGTTGGCTGGACTTCTGCGAGTAACCGGCGGCTTCGCCCAGCGGTTTCCTGGTCATGTATTCGTTGAGGCAGGCCAGCGCAATCAGCAGCAGCGCGCCGGCTGTGGCGAGCACGCCCAGCCAGACGTTGAACAGGTAGATGACAAACAGATAGACCGGGAACCACGGCGCGTCGAAAAACGCGAACAGGGCCGGGCCGGTGACGAATTGTCGAATGTGAGTCAGGTCGCCCAGCGATTGCCCGGCGTTGCCCTCGCCCTTGAACAGGTTGCGCTCGAATGCTGCCTGATACACCCGCAGGTTGAAGCGGCGCTCCAGTTGGCTGCCGATGCGGATCACGATGAAGCTGCGGATCACCTCCAGCATGCCGATGAAGGCAAAGAAGCCAACCACCATCAATGACAGCATCGCCAACGTCGTTTCGTTCTGCGAAGACAGTACGCGGTCGTAGACCTGCAGCATATAAATGGAGGGCACCAGCATCAGCACGTTAATCAGTGCGGTAAAGCACCCGACGCTGATCAGAATGCTTTTATAGTCACCCAAAGCCTTGAACAAGGGAGCGGTGGCTGGGGCCTTCGCCATCTTCATTGTTTCTTCCTGAAATGATAGATCCCGCCAGACTTCGACGAGCGCTCAATTAATGTTCCGCCTACCTGCGAAAGATGTTTTGCAAGTACTCGCTTACCATTCAACAACAACTGCGACAATCACTTATAACGTTCAAACACTGCCATATATTCAATCTGAATTAGTTGAGCGTTTATTTCGTCGCGCGTTCGAGTGTAACAATCAGGCCCGACTTCAAAGTGCTGGAATAGAGCCCGTCACCTTGTCGGCTGAAAAACACGATTCTTGAACCTTCCTTGCCGGTGATCGAAATTCCGTCGGGTTCCGGAAACCAGCCGATGGGCGAATCTTCCAGCCATGCGCCAAGGCATTCGGCGCCGTTGCCGACGGTCTGATTGGCTTGCAGTTCGAGGGCACAGGTGTTCGACGGTTTATCCTGCAGCTTTTGCGCTTCGGGCGCGTCATTTTCTGTGCTCAACGTCGCCTGCCATTGCCCGGCAAAAACCGATGGATCTTCAAGTCTGAGGCTGCTTGCCATGGTTGTTTCTCCAGAAATCATGATCAGCGCCGCCGAAAGCCACGCCATTGCCTTGTAGGTAAAAACTTTACAGATCATCAGAAAATTCGCTCCAGCACCTAGCCTTGCCCAGCCATCAACACGATGCAAGCAAAGAAAGCGGCGCATCAAGCGCCGCTTCCCGTTTCACATCACGCCACGATGTCGCTGGTCGCTGCCTGGCCCACGGTGCTGACCTGGAAGTCCGCCACGCCGTGCCCGGAGAAGTCCACCGACAACAGGCTGTTGCCACCCGACGAGGTCAGGATCGCGTCGCCGGCCGAACCGGTGAAGCTGCTGACAAAGTGCAGGCCGGAACCGTTGGTGATGGCGCTCAGGTCGATTTTGTCCAGACCGCTGACGAAATCGAGGATCTGATCGATTGCACCCGGCTTGGAGTCGGAGCTGGAGGCGAACACGAAAGTGTCCGAACCCGCACCGCCCCACAGTTTGTCCGCACCACCGGCGCCGTAGATGATGTCGTTGCCGGCACCACCCTTCAGCTCGTTGGACGCACTGTTACCGATCAGCAGATCGTTGCCCGAACCGCCGATGGCGTTCTCGATGGTCACGCCCTTGGCGATGGACACGTTACCGATCATGCCCCCTACGTCGGAGAACGAGGCTTCATTGAGGTTGATCTTCTGGTTCTGGGTGAAACCCGAGAAGTCGAAGGTGTCCTTGCCGCCCGCATCCCACACCGAGAACACCAGCTTGTCGCTCGACGACGAGGCGCTGAGGAAATCGCGACCGGCGTTGGAGTTGAAGCCGTAGGTGGTGTCACCGGTACGGGTGTTCATGTTGGCGCCGTACAGCTTCTGGATGGCCGCGATGTCATCCATCAGCGGGCCGGAAGCATAGGCTTCCACACCACCCTTACTGAAGTTCTGGGCGGTGTTGCTTTCGCTCCAGTAACTCATGAGGCTGTAACCGCGGGTGTCTTGCCCGTAGGAAGCATCCTTGTAAGTCGGATTGCCTTCGCCGGCGTTGTAGTCGCCAGGGTGAGACAGGCCCAGGGTGTGGCCGATTTCGTGGGTCAGGGTTTGACGCCCGTAATTGTTCAGACCCGGGGTTTTGTTGACGTCGTAGCCACTGCCGGTCAGGTACCAGGATTGACCGTCATAGCCTGGCTCGGTGCCTGGCAGGAACGCAAACGCCGCTGCGCCTTCCTGGCCGCCGCTGTAGTTACCGAAGGTCATGTGCCCGTCGCCACCTCGGGCCGATTCGGTGAACGTCACGTTGGCGACATCCGCCCAGGATTGCATGGCGAGCACGGCCTGGGCTTTCTGCAGGGAGCTGAACTGACTGAAACCGGTGACGCCCAGGCCGCTGAAGTTAGCGGTTTTGGCGGTCAGAAAGGTGTAGGTCAGTTCGATCTTGCCACTGTTGTCCAGGTCGTGCCAGGAGGCACCGTCGCGCAACAGTTGAGTGGCGGCTTGATCCACCGAGAAGGACGGTTTGCCATTGACCGTGAGGTTGCCGCCACGATCGTATTGATGGCTGAAGCTATTGATCTGGTTCCAGGCAGAGCTGGTCGCAGCCAGAGATTGCGCTGCGCCGACAGGCACGAATGTGTCTGCGGTGATATCAATAGCGTTCGCTTTTACTTTCGACATAAACACACTTCCTTGTTTAGCAATGGAACAGTTTTTGTCAGATAGCGACGATCCCTGGCGAGATCGTCCTATCACTCGCCCAATGAAGGCGTAAGAAACCTGACACAATTTGAAATCTGTCGTCTAGCATTTTTTTGAGATCAAATTGAACTGTTGCGTAAAACTGCCGAAAACAAAGCTTGCGGGGTCGAAAGATTGTTTTACCGGGCATCACCACGCCCAATTGTCTGACGATTTTCTATTTAAATATTAAATATTGGTAAGTTGTTTTTTGTTAGACGCGTCTCACTTTCCTGCACTCTATTAGTGCAATGCCAGTGTATTGATATCAAATAAAATGCTGCGCTGAAAACACATTGTGGGAGCGGGCTTGCTCGCGAATGCGGCTTATCAATCAACATAATTGCTGACCGAACGGACGCATTCGCGAGCAAGCCCGCTCCCACAGGAGGGGTGATGTGGTTTAGCTACCGGTACGGATCTTGTTCCACACCCGCGTGCGGATCCGATCGATGTTCAGCGGCATTGCCTCCAGCGCAAACAGCTTGCCCATCATCTCCGGGCTCGGATAGACCTTGGTGTCACCCTTGATTGCCGGATCGATCAGGCTGTCGGCCTGCTGGTTGCCATTGGCGTAGTGCACGTAATTGCTGATGCCGGCCATCACATCCGGACGCAGCAAATAGTTCATGAACGCGTAACCGGCCTTCTCGTCCGGCGCATCGGCGGGCATGGCGACCATGTCGAACCAGATGGCGGCGCCTTCCTTGGGAATCGCGTAACCGATGTCGATGCCGTTCTTCGCTTCCTTGGCGCGGTTTTCCGCTTGCAGGATGTCACCGGAGAAACCGACCGCCACGCAGATATCGCCATTGGCCAGGTCGCTGGTGTATTTCGAGGAATGGAAGTAGCTGACATACGGCCGCACTTTCATCAGCAGTGCTTCGGCTTTCTTGTAGTCCTCGGGGTTCTTGCTGTGGGGCGGCAAGCCCAGGTAATTGAGCGCCGCCGGCAGCAGTTCCGGGCCGTTATCGAGGATCGCCACGCAGCACTTCTGCAGTTTTTCCATGTATTCGGGCTTGAAGATCAGATCCCAGGAATCCACTGGCGCGTTATCACCCAGCACCGCCTTGACCTTGGCGACGTTGTAGCCGATGCCGGTGCTGCCCCACAGATACGGGAAACCGTGCTCGTTGTTCGGGTCATTGACCTGCAAGGCCTTGAGCAACACCGGGTTGAGGTTTTTCCAGTTCGGCAACTGGCTCTTGTCGAGCTTCTTCAGCGCCCCGCCCTGGATCTGCCGCGCCATGAAGTGGTTGGAAGGGAACACCACGTCATAACCGGATTTGCCGGTCATCAACTTGCCGTCGAGGGTTTCGTTGCTGTCGTAGACGTCATAGGTGACGCCGATGCCGGTGTCTTTCTGGAAATTTTTCGTGGTGTCCGGCGCGATGTAGTCGGACCAGTTATAAACCTTGACCGTTTCGGCGGCATGGCTGATCGAGGCGGCCAGCAGCAGCGGCGCCAGGGTAAGTGCTTTCTGGAGCATGGGTCGATTCCTGTAGAGACTATTGTTGTTGGCAGGCAATCAAAGGATCAGACAATCAGAAAATCAGCACGTAGGTCTTGCGCACAGTCTCCTGGATATCCCAGATACCGAGCGTGTTGGCCGGCAACATCAGTGCGTCGCCACCTTGTATGTGCAGGGTTTCGCCGTCGTCGTCCGGGGTGAACGTGCAACGGCCGGAGATGAAGTGGCAGAACTCCTGTGCGGTGATCTGCCGGCGCCAGCGCCCCGGGGTGCATTCCCAGACGCCGGTTTCAACGCCGTCATCGCGCTCGACGCTGGTGGTCGAGGCAATGGCGACCGGCTCGCTGAGTGGCACGGCCACCGGGTTGGATTCATCCATTTGCAGGCTGGCGGTGTTCTTGAACTGCGTAATGCTCATGGTGAGACCTGTCTTGTGAAGAAAACGGCGGTTAGTGCATGAAACCTTCCATGAAGCCCGCGACCTGACTGGCCAGCTTGCGCCGCCACGGGGCGCTGGCCGGGTTGGCCAGGGTCTGGTCTTCGTGGACGAAACTTTTGATGATCGCGTTGTAGCCAAGCCAGCGGCACGGCTCCGGCTCCCAGGCGCGTAGCGCATGAATTCCGCCGTCCGGCAGCACCCACGGCTGATGCACCAGTTCGGTATCGCGCTCGAGAATCAGATCGGCCAGGGTGCGGCCGCCGAGATTGCTGGCACCCACACCCTCCCCGCCATAACCGCCGGACAGCGCAATGCCATTGGCGCGATCGCAGAGCATGTGCGGCTTGAAGTGCCGGGACATGCCGAGGTTGCCGCCCCAGGCGTGGGTGATCTGCACGTTTTTCAACTGCGGGAACAGCTCGCCGAACAGATAGCGGCGCAGCTCAACCTCATCACGGGTCAGATCGAAGTTGTGGCGCAGTTTGCCGGCGAACTGGTAACCGCCGCGGGCGCCGAAGATCAGGCGGTTATCGGCGCTGCGCTGGCCATAAGTGACCTGACGGCTGAACTCACTGAAAGCCTGGCCACGGTTGAGGCCGATTTCATCCCAGGTCGCTGCCGACAACGGCTCGGTGGCGACAATCAAGCTTTGCACCGGCAACTGATAGCGGCCCAACGGTGGGAGCGTGACCGAATAACCTTCGACCGCCGGCACAATCCAGCGACTGCGCACACTGGCCCTGGCCGTGCGCAAACTGCCGGACTGCCAATGGGTGACTGGGCTGTTTTCATAGATCTTCACGCCCATGCTCTGCACGGTGCGCGCCAGACCGCGCACCAGTTTCGCCGGGTGAATGGTCGCCACGTGCGGCGCGTAAATGCCGCCGTAGGGTTTCGCCACACGAATCTGTTGCGCCAGTTGCTCGGGGTTCAGCCAGCGGTAATCGTTGTCGGTCAGGCCTTGGGCGTGCAGTTTGTCGAGGTATTCGCGCAGGCTGGCTTCCTGCTCCGGGTAACGGGCGGCGCAGTACAGCACCCCGCCTTTACGGTAATCGCAGTGGATGCCCTCACGTTCGAGGACAACTTCCACCTCATCGGGGATGCTGTGCAGCAGATCAAACGATGCGCGGCGTTGTTGTGGAGAGAGACCGGCGAACAGTCGATCCTCGCCCAGCAGGTTACCCATCAGCCAGCCGCCATTGCGCCCGGACGCGCCGAAACCGGCGGTTTGCGCCTCGACGATGGCGATATCGAGACCGGGGGCGAGTTTTTTCAGGTAGTACGCGGTCCACAACCCGGTATAACCGGCGCCGATGATCGCCACGTCGACATCCAGATCCTGCTCCAGCGCCGGCCGCGCAATCAGCGGCTCGTCGAGTTGATCCATCCACAAACTGATAGTGCGCCACGCCGGCATGCAAGACTCCGCCACTGAAAACCTTCGATGGCGTCGATCCTAGTGTGTGACTTCAATCACTGTCTTGCGCGCGTGCCCGCAAAGAAATTTGTTTGGCGTAGGCCTTCGGCGACTGGCCGGTGTGTTGGCGGAAACAACTGTAGAACGCTGACAGCGAGTTGAAACCGGCAGCAAACGCCAGCTCATCGATGCGCAGCGGTGGCGTGGCCTGATCCAGTGACTTGAGCAAGTGCTGCAGGCGGGCCTGGTTGACGTAGCGATAGAAGCTCTGGCCCAACACCTGATTGAGCAGATAGGAAATCTGATTGCGGCTGTAGCCGCACTCCTTTGCCACCCGTTGCAGATCCAGTTCCGGATCGAGGTACGGCTGCTGCCGCTCAAAATACTGCTGCAGATCCTCGGCCATGAAACTGATCTGGCGCGGCGACAGCCCCAGGCGACTCACCGCCGGGCGCTGACTGGGTGCGACAGCGCCGTTGGTTTGCGTGCGGACCAGCGAGGCGTATTCGTTGACCCGCCAGATCAGGCCGTCCTTGACCGTGATCGCTTCGCTGGATCGGAACGACACCAGCCCGTCGCCACCGCGCAAAGTCACTTCGTATTGAATGAACGCGGTGTTGCCATCCACGCGAATCCGGTCGCAATGCTCGAGCGCTTCGTCGGATTCTCGCGGCATGCTCACGCGCACGTACTCGCGCAATTCGTCGAGGCCGAGGACCCGGTTCTGAAAAAAATCGTTGTAGTGGACGTCCGGGTGATACAGCGCCATGACGCTGTCCAGATCGCGGTGCTTCCAGCTCAGGTGGTAGCGCATGACCGTGGCGGCCGTGGCCGGGGTCTGTTCGGGGCCGTCATCGTCGGCGTGCATAAAGGGCTCGGCGCAAAAGAACCGAGCTTGCCCAAGTTCGACAAAACGATCAACGAGCAAACCGTAGTGGCCATTTGGCGATGACTGATCCCGACGTGACTTACATCAAAAAACGCGCAGCAATCGCAAAATGAACTGAAAAATCTCACGGAAAATTCACATGCGGGTGCTACTTTTAACGTCACTGACCGGTTGAGCCAATGAAGGCTCTTCCCACCTAACATGAGCAAAAGGAAGCGCTCGATGAAGAAGGCGGGCAACACATGAATAAAGGCTCCAGTAAAGTCACGTTTCCCAATGCGTGCCAACTGATGCGTTGGCACTTTCATCCCATGGGTTTTGAGGCAACGATGGATGCGCCGGGCAGCATGATTGCCCGTCTGTTTGATCGTGCCAGCGGTGAAACCATGATCGCCATCGCCGGTATTCCTTGTGCGACGGTGATGAACGCGGCCGATGTCGAGCGCATCATTGAGGCTGTGGAAGACGAACTGGAGGCTTTCATTCCTCCGGAATCTCTCAAGAGTTACGCATAACCTATTGTTTTATATAAAAAAGCCCGCCAATTCAGGCGGGCTTTTTTTGTGCTTGCGTGCTACGCGTTTTGCGGCTGTTTCCGGTGATCAGCGAAAAACGCCTTGCCTTGGGTAACCCGATTGGACGCCCTTGGCATGTTCACCGCCTGGGTATCCTGCGGCTCGACGTACCAGTAGCAATGGCTGACCGCCCGGGTGATACCAACGTAGGCCAGCCGCAGAATCTCGTCCTTCTGCGCCGTGTCATAAGGCTCACTGTCGCCAGCCTTGCCCAAGCCGGCCATGCGATACACCTGGTTCTTGTAGGGCGAACTGGTCAGGTGCTGGCAGTCACCGAGCAGGAACACCGCATCAGCCTGCAGCCCCTTGGAGCTGTGGTAAGTCAGCTGTTTCAGCCGTCGCGCTTCGTACGGCAAACTCGAATCAACATTAACTACAGGCTGAATATGCTGCTCTATCAATAACTTATCGCTGCTTTTTCGATAGAGCATCAAGATCGAATCGCCACGATTGTAATGTTCGGCCAAGCGCTGCCCCATGGCCTGGTCATCGCGCTCCAGCACATTGACTGGCTGCAATGCCTTGGGAGCACCGCTGGCCTTGGCCTTCTTGCCGGGGATTGCCGGCGCGGCACGAACGATGTGTTCGGCAGCATCGATGATGTGCTGATGGCTGCGATAGTTGTCGCTGAGCATCACCCGAGTAGTGCTCGGCGACGGGAATTCCTTGTTGAACTCCATGAAGTAACTCGGCGAACTGCCGCGCCAGCCGTAGATCGACTGCCAATCGTCGCCGACACACAGCAACGAAGAACGCTGCGCACCCCGCCCGACATGCATGGCCGGGCCGCGACTGCGGATTTCCGCCAGGCTGGCGCGGATCCACGAGACGATTTGCGGCGATACGTCCTGAAACTCGTCGATCATCAGGTGCGACATCGGTCGCAGCAGCTCATCGCTGAGCAACTTGAGGTTCTCCGGCGAATGTTCGCTGAACAGCGCGAACATTCGGTTGTAGGTCATCACCGGCGGCTTCTGATCGAGCAAATGATCTTCCAGGGCACGCCAGAACAGGCTCAGCGCCTCAAAGAAGAATCGGTCCGGGTCGTCTTTGGCAAAACTCATGCGGCCGACGGCATCCGGCACGTCCAGCCCAAGGTTTTCGATAAAGCCGGCCGCCGCAACAAAACAGTCCAGTAACGGCGCCGAAACCAGTTCACCTTTGACCTTGTAATCGAACCCCGGACCGGCGCTCGCATCGCCAGCCAACGTCGACAGAACCCGCTTTGACATTTCATAGCTATCCAGCCAAATCAATGGCTTACGACAGAAAGCTTGAAACAGGGTGCGCTTCACAGCCCATTCAGCACGCACGCTAAGTTTGGCGTTTGGACGGCAGATTTGCGGGTTTTCCCGGGGATCGAAGCCGAGCACCACCCAGGTATCGAGGCTAGGAATGTAGCCGTGGCAGTGAAAGGTCGAACCGTTGATCTCGAACGTCTGCCGGCTGGGCTCAATGCCCTTGATCGGCCAGGCACCTGCGCGAAACCACAGGTCTTCGATGGCATCGCACAGTTCTTCGTCGCGTTTGGCTGCCAGTTCGGTCACCGCCATGCGCTTCTGCACGTCCGGGTGATCGCGCTCAAGCTCCTTGAGCTGCAAGGCAGCCTTGGCCAGTGGTTGAATCAACTGGCGGAAACGTTGGTCCTGATTGAATAACCGGTGGTAGCACGCGTTGAGCTGCTGGCGCTGGGCATCGTTGATCCGCAGATCGAACGGGTTGCTGTCGACCTCCTCGTCAGCGCCTTGTGGCCGATTGCTGAGATTTTCAAAAGCCTGCAAGCGTTCGAACCCCGGCAGGCTGCGTACCATCGGCAAAATGCGTGAGTGAAAGGTGCGCACCAGTTCCCGCGCCTGTTGCAGGCTCAATGGCTGGCCCCAGAGCGCGAACATCTCGATCAGCTTATTGATGAAATCCTTGCGCGACTCACGGGTGAAGGTCACCACGGTCATTGAATCCAGCTCAAAGCCCAGATAATGCGTGAGCAACAGGATGCGCAGCACCAGCGTGGTCGACTTGCCTGCCCCGGCCCCGGCGATCACCGAGGTCGAAGGAGTGTCACTGAAAATCATCTTCCATTGAGCGAGGCTTGGCTGGGCATGCGCGGGCAGCAGGCGCGCCACATCGGCTTTCATGCGTTTCTTCAGCTCGGCGCTGAGCGGCAGACGCCAGTCGTCGAACAGATGATTATCGACGCTCGGCGGACGATGCTCGGTGCTGCGACTGTCACGAATCAGCAAAACCTGGCGGCCTTCCTCCAGCCCTTCAAGTTTTCCCTCTTTGAAGCCGTACTCCACGCCAGCGGTGTGTCCGCTGCGAAAACCGTCCGCCTGACCGTGCAGCCAAGAGGCTCGGTGCTGGGCGCGCAAACGCGTCAGGCCGTGGCCGAAAAAACGCGCGGCCAGACGCTTGAACCATGGCATCTCGGCCAGTGGGCGAAGTTCGGGAGGAAGATCGGGAGTGTGTTGCGCCACGCTGAGGGGCTCCAGTGTGTGAGGCTGTTGGGGGCTATGGTGGCCGTATTCGCCCGTGAGTTCTAGCGAAATGCTTACAGCTCATTGGTTTAGGCGATGAACTGAAAGTTGGATGAGATCGTTTCGAGCCAGTTTCTCATCAACGGATTCGATGAGAATGCCGCACTTTTTACGCTTTTTCTCGATGGTTGCCTGATGGATGATGCCCGTCATAACCGACGGTCTCGCTTCATGGCTCTGGCGTTACGCGCCATGACGAACCTTTTCAGGAGACGATCATGCTTGAACTCAGACCTTTCAACACGCTGGGCGGCGCTCATCACGGCTGGCTGGATGCCCATCACCACTTTTCGTTCGCCGAATACTACGACCCGCAACGCATGAACTGGGGCAATCTGCGGGTGTGGAACGATGACGTGATCGCCGCCGGCACCGGATTCCCGCTGCACCCGCACCGCGACATGGAAATCATCACCTACGTGCGTGAAGGTGCGATTACCCACCAGGACAACCTTGGCAACAAGGGACGCACTGAAGCCGGCGACGTGCAGGTCATGAGCGCGGGTACCGGCATCGCACACAGCGAGTACAACCTGGAAGACAAAGAGACCCGAATCTTTCAGATCTGGATTCTGCCGACGGAAACTGGCGCGCCGCCATCGTGGGGTGCCAAACCGTTCCCCAAAGGCCAGCGCGAAGGCTTCGTGACCCTCGCCAGCGGCAAGGACGGCGACGATCAGAGCCTGCGCATTCGCGGTGATGCGCGGTTGGTCGCAGCCAACCTCAAGGCCGGCGAAACAGCTGAATATCAGTTGGATGCCGGACGTCGAGCGTATCTGGTACCCGCCACCGGTCTGATTGAAGTCAATGGCTTGCGCGCACAAGCTCGAGACGGTGTCGCCGTCGAGCATGAGTCAATACTGACGGTGACGGCACTCGAAGACAGCGAAATCGTGTTGGTGGATCTGGCTTGATCGCCTGATATGCAGGTAAAAAAAGGGGCGACCGTCATGGTCGCCCCTTTTTTGCAGCTTTTGTGGCGAGGGGATTCATCCCCGATAGGCCGCAAAGCGGCCTTCTTTTCAATGGAGCGGACTGCTACGCAGTCCATCGGGGATAAATCCCCTCACCACAGGAAGAACTCACCTCCCTGAAGATCACTTGGTGCTGATTGCGCCATCCACCAGCGTTTGCGCTTCAGCCACCAGTTGCTTGAGGTGGTCATCGCCAATGAAGCTTTCGGCGTAGATCTTGTAGATGTCTTCGGTGCCCGAAGGACGTGCGGCGAACCAGCCGTTTTCGGTCATCACCTTCAAACCACCAATGGCCTGATCGTTGCCCGGCGCATGGCTGAGAATGCTCTGAATCTTCTCGCCTGCCAGTTCGGTCGACGTTACTTGCTCCGGCGACAGTTTGCTCAACAGCGCTTTCTGCTCAGGGTTGGCCTTGGCGTCTACGCGCACCGAGAACGGCTCGCCCAGCTCATCGGTCAGTGCGCGATAAGCCTGGCTTGGATCACGCCCGGTACGAGCAGTCATTTCCGCCGCCAACAACGCCGGAATCAGACCGTCCTTGTCGGTGCTCCAGACGCCGCCGTCCTTGCGCAGGAACGAAGCGCCAGCGCTTTCTTCGCCACCAAAACCCAGCGAGCCATCGAACAGGCCATCGGCAAACCATTTGAAACCGACCGGCACTTCGTACAGACGACGTCCCAGACGCTTGGCCACACGATCGATCAGACCGCTGCTGACCACGGTTTTACCCACGGCGGCGTCGGCGCGCCATTGCGGACGGTTCTGGAACAGGTAATCGATGGACACCGCCAGATAGTTGTTCGGTGCCAGCAGACCACCCGACGGGGTGACGATGCCATGGCGATCGTGATCCGGGTCGCAGGCGAAGGCCACGTCGTAACGCTCCTTGAGACCGATCAAACCTTGCATGGCATGGCTGGACGACGGGTCCATACGGATCTGTCCATCCCAGTCGACCGTCATGAAGCGGAAAGTCGGATCGACCTGCTTGTTCACCACATCCAGATCAAGACGGTAATGCTCGGCAATCGCCGACCAGTAGCGCACCCCTGCTCCGCCCAACGGATCTACACCCAGACGCAGCTTGGCGTCGCGGATGGCATCGAAGTCGATCACGTTGATGAGGTCAGCGACATAGGTGTTGAGGTAGTCGTGACGGTGGGTGGTGCTGGCCTTGAGCGCCTGCTCGTAGCTGATGCGTTTGACGCCTGCCAGCTTGTTGGCCAGCAGCTCGTTGGCCTTGGCTTCGATCCACTTGGTGATGTGGGTGTCGGCCGGGCCGCCGTTGGTAGGGTTGTATTTGTAGCCCCCGCTTTGTGGCGGATTGTGCGACGGCGTAATCACGATGCCATCGGCCAGGCCCGAGGTGCGGCCACGGTTGTAGCAGAGAATTGCATGCGAAACCGCCGGTGTCGGCGTGTATTCGTCACCTTCGGCGATCATCACGGTCACGCCGTTGGCCGCCAGCACTTCCAGCGCACTGGCCCCGGCCGGGGTCGACAGCGCATGGGTGTCGATACCGACGAACAACGGGCCGTCGATGCCTTGGGCTTCGCGATACAGGCAGATCGCCTGGCTGATCGCCAGAACGTGCCATTCATTGAAACTCAGGTCGAAGGAGCTGCCGCGGTGCCCGGAAGTACCGAACGCAACACGCTGGGTGGCAATCGAAGCGTCCGGTTGGCCGGTGTAATAAGCCGTTACCAGTCGCGGGATGTCGACCAACAATTCTGCTGGTGCCGGTTTGCCCGCAAAAGGACTGATAGTCATGCAAAACCTCTGAAATAGAGTGGTTCAGGAAATACAGCGCAGTTTACTGACAGTTCGACCGCAGCGCGACGGGATCTATCCGACAGATTTCAACGTTCATTCCAGCGGCGCCAAGCGCAACGCCTCTCCCAACCTCTCGAGCGCTCCGCCCAAGCCGCTCTCTCCGTGATCCAGCAGGTTCAGGCGCAGATGCCGACGGTGCAATCCCTGCAAGCTGAACAGTTCGCCCGGCGCAATCAACACCTGTTGCCTGAGCAGGCGCTGAAACACATCGCGCATGTCCACCGGCCGCCGTGCCCGCACCCAGACCGTCGCCCCACCTTGTGGCTCGACAACCTGCAGCGCTTCGCCCAGACGTTCGCGCAACAAGTCGATCATCGGCGTACGGCGTTCCTTGAGGAGCCGGCGAAGTACGTGCAGATGCTGGTCGACCCGACCGTTTCCATACAGCCGGGCAATGGCTTTCTGGCGAACGGGCGACAACCGGAACGAGCGCATCAGAAAATGCCGCTGCATTTCGTGCTTCCATTGGCGCGACAACACGTACCCGTAAGGCGCTTCGATACCGATGAATTTCTCGAACGTGGAGAAGACCAGCAGTCGGTCAGGGTCCAGTTGATCACGCAGACGCTCGACGCCCGTTGCCTCGCCCAGTTCACCGTAGCAGTCGTTTTCCAGCACCCAGGTGCCGTGCTCGCCAAGCAGGCCGGCGATCGCGTTGCGGTTATCCGCTGGAACCTGTGTACCGCGCGGCATGCACAGGCCCGAGGACAGCAGAATCAGCCGCACGTCTTCGGTCTTGAGCAGTGTTTCCAGCCGCTGCGGCTCCAGCCCGCCACAGGCCTGCAACGGCAGTTCGATTACACGCACCTCAGCCGCCTGCAGCAACCGCAGTATCACCCAGTCACAGGGCGACTCGACCAGAATGGTTGTGTGCCTGAGCTGCAGAACGGCCACCAGGATCTCCAGCACCCCGCGCATATCCGCGCCGATGTAAACATCCTCGGCGTGCCAGCACTGCTTTGGCGAGGTGGTATAGCGGGCCGCCAGGACGGCGCGTAATTCCAGTTCACCACAAGGCTGGTCGAGCAACGGCGGCTGGCGGGGATACTGGCGCAGCAGCTCACGCTCCAACAACAGCAATGGACTGTCCAGTGACTGCAGCGAAACCGGATCATCAGCATTCAACAAACGCATACCCGGGTGCCGCGCGTTGACATAGAGCGTTTCGAGCAGATCATTGCTCATGGCAGGTGGCGTCCCCCCCGAAACCGCCGTGGCGTAATACCCGGACTTGGCCACCGAATAGATCCGCCCTTCCTTTTCGAGCAACGAGTAAGCGTATTGAATGGTCGAGATCGACACGTTCAAGCGATCTGCCAACTGACGCAGCGATGGCAGCCTTGAATTGCCATCGCAAGCCGACTCGGCCATCAAGCGCATCAGGTATCGATAGACTGCCTGGTAGGCGAAACCGGATTCCCGTGCAGCCTTCATGAGGCGGACACCATAACCGTTGGTGCGCCCAAGGATCGCTCGCTCACTTCATCGTTCCACTGACCGGTCACCCACGCCGGCGCCATCGAGGCCTGCCGCGTCGAGTGCGGTCTCCAGTGTTTGCCGGGCCGCACCGTGCGCTGGCAAGGGTTCCATGGCGTAGAGGTGGCCGATGAGCCGAACCGGTAAACCGCTGACGTCCATCATCCACTGCATTACCTGCTCCGGGCCGTGCAGCCCCTGCATGGCCCGATGCAAATCAGGCAGCGCCACCAACATGCCGGGATGACAGCTGCGCAGAAACCGCTCGAGCCCGGCTCCACGCTCGATGAACGGCGTGAACAGCAGGCAGACCCATTGTGCTTCGTTCAGACCGTAAGTCTGGTGCAGCCAGCTCGCCGCTGCTTCGCGCAGTTCTTCCGTGGTCTGCCGTTGCCCCAATCTTGCGATCATCTGCTCGCAGACCGGTTCCGGCACCCGCTGCAGCTGCATGTTCGCCAGCATGCGCTGGACATGTTCCGAGAACCCCGCTTCATAGCTGCGATCGCTGAGGAACTCGGCTTCCAGGCCGCGTAAATGGGCCTCGATCAAAGGGTCGGCGTATTCGCCCTCACCCTGGTGAAACACCCATTCCTCTGCCTCGAACCCCAGAAACTCGCTCAGTAGCGGCCAGCGTTCTTCAAGATTGCCGACCGCCATGTCATGAATGTCGACAAATGTCGTGCGACGACATGACTCGAAGCCACCCTCGGGACGCCAGCATTGCCGCTCCGATTCGGAGTAAAAACCGCGATACAAATCCCCTCCCAATCCGTCCAGCAAAGCGAACAGCTCATCGAACGTCCCGGAATTCGGCGTCAGCGCCCCGATACCGGCCTTCTGCACGGCCCGGTCCAGGTCTTCGACAAACTGCTTCTGACGACGCGGCGATTCGCTGGCCAGCCAGGCATCCACGCCGTTACTCCAGCGAGCAATCTGGCCGTAAAATTCGGCCCAGGCCAGGCAGGCGTCGTCCCGCCACTCAAGCTTCTCGCCCCTGGCACGTCGATGCCCCATCATCAGCAGATTGGTGCGATGGGCGTCCGCGCTGTCCATTCCGAGTGGCGCCAGATGGTTGAACGGCAACACTTGTCGATGTTCCACCATGAGCAACTCGACACGGGGGTCGTCATACAGAAACAAGGCAGCGAAGCTGCGGTGCATGTTGTTCAGCGCCGCCGTCCCCGATTCGCTGCGGCGCAAGGTGGCCACACGTAACTGGAACGTGGCGGGGGCGCGGCCGGCAATACTCAACTGGGCGGCGCGCAGCAGCGCCAGCATGTAGCAACTGTCACGGGTACCGGATGGCGTCACCATGACCTTGTATTCACCCATGCGCTCCATTCCGCCGGCGGCGACCACCAGACGCTGGATCAGCAACTGCAGCGCTGTGCGCTCGGCTCTGGAAAAGAAACTCAGCAGGCGTTGCAATACTTGCTGGTAGACATAGTTCATTGCCTGATCATGAATCGTGCTCATCAGTACTTCACCCGGCATAAAAAATTCATATCGCGCATCAGCGATGACGCTGGCGCAATAAATTCATCAATAAGTAATAGACGATCAAATACTAACACTTATGATTTTGAAGTTATTTGAAACACTTGACGCAAGGAAGTCAGCAACCCCACCGCCTAAGACAACGTAAACCCCCGTCAGCATTGAGTTTTTTCTGATCAGAAAATATCTGAGGAAACTTCTTACAGCGTCCCACGAACATTGAGTACAACAAAAGCAGAACAACAATAGGAAATGCCCTACAGTCATTAAACAAAAACCGCTATATCCCCCATGAGGGGAAACGTTAAACGCGAAATGAAAAACAGAATGCACAGACATGGCTCATTCCTTGAGATGAAAGTAATCATTCAATTATCAGGGCTTATATGGCGAATAGAAGATACAGATGGCAGACAAAAACCGGTTCAGATGCACAACCGGCCACGCATCATGCTTGGTCTGTCTGATTATTTGCGAGAGGTAAAAACGCAAGAGTCCGTGGGGCCACGGACTCTGTTCGGAGGGCGTTACGCGGGTTCGACCTGAAGGGCGACCCGTTCGCGGCATGGGCATTCGTCCATGTAGCGATGTGCTTCGACGAACTCGTTGAACGGGAAGACCCGGGTCTTGAGCGGCAGCAGCACACGGTCGGCCGTAAGCTGATTGATATCACGCAGGGCACGCTGCAAGGCGACTTGATCCTGAACAATGCCCAACTCGGGTTTACCAGTGAAATTACCGATGCAGTGCACAAAGAACTGGATGTTTTTCTGGAACGCCGCACAGGCCGGGAATGGTGTCTGGTTACCACCCTGCAGACCATACAGAACCAGGCTGCCACGTGGCGCGAGCACATCGCCGAGCAACGACATCTGCGGGCCGCCAAGACCGTCGAACACCACATCGACGCCACGGTTGTCGGTGATCTTGTTGATTCGCATCAACAAGTCTTCTTCCTCGGTGACGATGACTTTCTCGGCACCCAGCGACAGCAGGTACTCACGCTCATCAGCGGTTTTCGTCGCGGCAATCACCCGCACACCCATGGCCTTGCCCAACTGGACAAAGGACGGACCGGCGCAATGGCTGGCATCAGTGACCAAGGCAAACTGCCCTGGTTTGACCCGCGCCAGATCCGCGTAGGCGAAGTAGGCGATCAACAACGGCGTGTAATGCACGCTGGCCTCAACCGGGCTGAGCACATCCGGATAACGGGTCAGCGCGGTACGTGGCAGCACGATCTGCTCGCCATACACCGGGTAATCGTTCGGGCTTTCGGCCGGGAAACTGGCCACCTTGTCGCCGACCGACAGATCGTCCACACCGTCACCGACGGCGGTGACCACACCGGCCATTTCATGGCCGAGACCGGACGGCAGGCGTGCCTGGGACGAGGCCAGGTTCTGACGCCATAGAATGTCGTACCAGCTGATGCCGATCGCCTCGACACGCACCTGCACTTCGCCAGGACCTGGCTGAGCGGCCGCATGCTCTTCGCATTTGAGCACCTCGGCCGGACCAAACTTGTGAAAACGGATCGTGCGGGACATCGCAAACCTCGTCAAAGTAACCTCTAATGCCCTGAACTCTATCTGGGCTTTTGACCCAAGACTATCAGTGGCTATTAATAGTCGACATGCCTGTCATTGATTCCGCAGTATGAACGGCATTGGCAAAATCGATGAAAAAATGCCGCCACCGGCCCGGTAAAGCTGAATTTAGCGGTGCAGAGTACCAGCCTTTCCCCGTAATATTCATGCCGGCCATTGTTCTCATATGGTCGCTCTCGTCAAGCTTGATGACTCTGCCAGGACTCCAGATGAATCGTAATGACCTGCGTCGTGTCGACCTGAACCTGTTGATCGTATTCGAAACATTGATGCACGAACGCAGCGTGACCCGCGCCGCCGAGAAGCTGTTTCTCGGCCAGCCGGCGATCAGTGCGGCGCTCTCGCGCCTGCGCAGCCTGTTCGATGACCCGTTGTTCGTGCGCACCGGACGCAGCATGGAACCGTCCGCCCGCGCGGTGGAAATCTTCGCCCTGCTCTCCCCGGCGCTCGACTCGATTTCAACGGCTGTCAGCCGCGCGGCGGAATTCGACCCCGCCACCAGCACGTCGGTATTTCGCATCGGCCTGTCCGACGACGTCGAATTCGCCCTGCTGCCGATGCTGCTCAAACGCCTGCGCGCCGAAGCACCGGGCATCGTCCTCGTCGTGCGCCGAGTCAACTACATATTGATGCCGGGCCTGCTGGCCTCCGGCGAAATCTCCATCGGCGTCAGCTACACCACCGACCTGCCGGCCAACGCCAAGCGCAAGGTGCTGCGTCGCAGCCAGCCGAAACTGCTGCGCGCCGACACCGTGCCCGGCCCGCTTAGTCTGGATGACTACTGCGCGCGTCCGCATGCACTGGTGTCGTTCGCCGGTGACCTCAGTGGCTTTATTGATGAAGAGCTGGAGAAACTCGGGCGCAAGCGCCACGTGGTGCTGGCCGTGCCGCAGTTCAATGGCTTGAGTACGTTGCTTGCCGGTACTGACATCGTCGCGACGGTGCCGGATTACACGGCGGATGCGCTGACGGCTGCCGGCGGCGTGCGGGCGGAGGATCCACCGTTGCCGACGCGCACGTTCGAACTGCATATGGCGTGGCGTGGGTCGCAGGATAACGATCCGGGGGAGCGTTGGTTGCGGTCGCGGATTCAGATGTTCTTTGGCGATCCGGACAGTCTCGAGCTGCCTGCGCATTAACCAGGCAGCCAGCGACTCAAGCCCCAGCCCGGCTGTTGCAATAAATCGACAGGCAGTAAAACGACAGCGCTGCCGCCGCCAGCATTCCGCCCACCACCCCGATGTAAGCAAAACCAAACTGGCTGCCCACCCAACTGCCCACCAGTGCCCCGCCGCCGATACCGATGTTGTAGATGCCTGAAAACAGCGCCATCGCCACGTCGGTGGCGTCCGGCGCCAGTACCAGGACTTTGGACTGTAACGCCAGCCCGAAGCCCATGATCGCCATACCCCAGAACACACTCAGCACGCCGAGGTAGGAGACGTTGCCGCTCAACGGCAACAGCAAAGCCAGGCACAAGGCGAGCACCGATACGCAGATGATCAGAAAGCGCTGGGGGTTATAGCTGTGCAGGTAGCTGAACAGCAGCGAGCCGAAGATACCGGCACCGCCGAATAGCAACAGCAGCAGCGTCACCACGTCGCCGCTCATGTTGGCCACGGTCAGTACGAACGGTTCGATGTAGCTGTAAGCGGTGAACTGTGCCGTCACCACCAGAGCCGTCAGAACATAGACGGCCACCAGCGCAGGTCGCTTCAGCAATATCGGCAGGCTCTTGAGCGAGCCTGAGTTCTGGCTGGGCAGCAGCGGCAGTACCTTCGCCAGGCAGAACACCAACGCCGCGGCAAAGCCTGCAATCACCATGAACGTGGTGCGCCAGCCCATGGCCTCGCCCAGCAAGCGGCCGAGGGGAATCCCCAGCACCATCGCCAGCGAAGTACCGGTTGCCAGCAAGCCCAAGGCCTGAACCTGTTTGCCCGGCGGTGCCAGGCGCACGGCCAGCGACGCGGTGATCGACCAGAACAACGCATGCGACAACGCCACACCGATCCGGCTCACCAGCAGTACACCGAAGCTGGTCGCCAGACTCGACAGAATGTGACTGGCGATAAACATCCCGAACAGCACAATCAGCAATTTCCGCCGCTCGACGTTGCGCGTCAGCAGCATGATCGGCAGCGACGTCAGAGACACCACCCACGCATAGATGGTCAACATCAGGCCGACCTGCGCGGTCGACATGTCGAAGCTGCTGCCGATCGAACTCAACAGACCGACCGGGACAAATTCAGTGGTGTTGAACACGAACGCAGCCAGTGCCAAGGCAATGACTGCGTACCAGTTGCCGTTGTTTGTCGCCGTAGAATCACTCATTTAAACGTCGTATTACTCTTTGATGATCGCGCGTAATTGTACGCAAGCGATCTGTGCCCATCTGTCGGTGTCTTGATACCGATTGCCGAATGTGTCGACGTTCAGGGGACGCATCATCAGAGGGTCAAGCCACACTGATCGGGTCCAATGCGGTAGAGCATACGAGGTCTTGATCAATCAATCTGCCTTGTTCACTGGCCCGAGTAACCTTTGACGCGCATGCAGTCATTGGTCAGGTCGATCTGTTTCTCCGCTATGACAATCCCGTCACCCACGGCGCTGCCCATGCCGTGGGTTTTATCGTTCGCTGCCGGGGTTGAATGGTAGCTGGCGGTCGCGGCCTTGGCCTGATACTGGCATTCAGCTTTATCGTGCTGGATATCAGCAGCACTGGCGCCGGGCCTGGACCAGTCCTGCACAGATGTCACACAGGCGCTCAACAGCGTCGCAAACAACGCAATCATCAATAATTTCATAGTGTGTACCGCCGATTGATTAAGGGCTGCTTACTTGCAGACGAATGTCACATTGGTTACTTCATTCGCAGGATCGAGCGGCAGGCGCGATTGCACGTCAAACACGTCGATCTGCTTGCCGAGCGATGCACATTTTTTCTCGGCGCCATCAAGGGCCATCCGACGGGCCTCGGAGTGCGTGTGTCGGGACTGCAGTGTCTTTGCCGAGACCTGGTACTCGTAGGGACCGAGTTTCAGGTCATGGGACTGCCAGACATAGTTGCCGACCAATGCAATTGCGCTCACAGCGATGATCATATTGAGTTTCATGGCCAGTATCGGACGCTGGATATTTGATTGCTCATCACGCCCACCCTTCTCTTTGAATCAAGCCTCATTGCTGTCATGCGAAAGTTCGGATGACACCCGGTGCAGTGTGTTGTGCAGGTTGAAGCCGCTCACTGTCACCGCAGAGCAATGATTGAGCAGCCATATGTTTAAGTGAAGAAAAACGCAGTATCTTTCAGCAAAGATTAGAAATACTTATCCAGAGCGACAGCCATGCAACTCGACGCAAAACAGATGCAGGCGTTCCTCGCTGTGGTCGACAGCGGCAGTTTCGAGAAGGCTGCGGAACGGCTAAACGTGACGCCGTCGGCGGTGTCGCAACGCATACACGCCCTTGAAGTGCGTCTGGGCAGCTCGGTTGTGGTGCGCGGGCGCCCGTGCGAGCCGACGCTGGCGGGTAGAAAACTGATGCTCTATCTGCGCCGTGCAACCGTGCTTGAAGAGGAACTGCTCAACGAGCTGAGCGGCGATGAACAGGATCACCTGCGCGTGGTGATTGCGGTCAATGGCGACACGCTGGCGACCTGGTTCTTTCCGGCACTGGCCGAGATCTTCGTCAGCGAGAATATTTTGCTCGACGTTGTGGTCGACGATCAGGATCACACCTATGCCTTGCTGGAAAGTGGTCAGGTTATTGGCTGCATCGGCACGCGTTCACAGCCTATGCGGGGATGTTTTGCCGAGTTGCTGGGGTCGATGCGCTATCAGTTGGTCGCATCGCCCGCGTTTCAGCAGCGCTGGTTTGCCAAGGGCCTGACTCGCGCGACTGCACGTAAGGCGCCGGTATTCGCCTATTCGCGCAAGGACACCTTGCAGTCGGATTTCATGCAGTCGCGTTTCGGTCTTACCGCAGACGCTTATCCCACGCACTACCTGTCACTTCCGGAGGCACGCCTCAAAGCCATACGCCGTGGACTGGGTTATGGAATGGTGCCGCACATGCAGGTCAGCGACTTGCTGAAAAATCGGGAGCTGGTGGATGTCGCGCCGGGGCATTTCACTGATGTTGAGCTTTACTGGCATGCGTGGGCGCTGCAATCACCGCGCATGGAAATGCTCTCCGAGCGCGCGGTACAAGCTGCGCGACGCCTGTTGAGCAGCAAAAGACCGGTGAAGCGCTCGACCATGCCGAGGAAGTAAGAGGTTTCGCTGCTGATCCTGTCTCGTCGTCAATATCGATCATTGCATTGGCAGCAACACAGAATTGCGTTGAAAAGATTGATAGCCCCCTAACGAAAGGTGCATGCTAGAGGGCTCGAATCGGTCTTATATCATTCCGAATGATAGTTACCTTTGCTTCATTCGATTCGTGCCATCACAGCCCGCCGAGCATCATCCGCCCATCTTCAATACATTGGCGGATGATTCCATGGAACAGTCACTCAAACATTTGCGCTTCCCCTTGGCCATGCTGGCCGTGCTGGTGATGAGCGCTTGCGGCAAGACTCCGGAGACTGCCGCCACTATGCCCGCTGCTAAAGTCAGCGTGGCCAAGGTGCTGGAACAACCGGTCAACGAGTGGGACGAATTCACCGGGCGCCTCGAAGCGCCGGAAACTGTTGAAATCCGTCCTCGGGTCTCTGGCCAGATCGACGAGGTGGCGTTCACCGAAGGTGCGCTGGTCAAGAAAGGCGACCTGCTGTTCCAGATCGATCCGCGTCCTTTCCAGGCTGAAGTGCGCCGCCTCGAAGCCCTGGTAGCCCAGGCCCGCGCCAATGCCACTCGCAGTGAAAACGAAGCCGGGCGTGGCGAACGTCTGCGTGCGAGCAACGCGATTTCCGCTGAACTGGCCGACTCGCGCACCAGCGCCGCTCAGGAAGCCCGCGCCGCCGTCGGCGCCCTGCAGGCGCAACTGGATCTGGCCAAGCTGAACCTGAGCTTCACCCGCGTCACCGCGCCCATCAGCGGTCGCGTCAGCCGTGCGGAAATCACCGCCGGCAACCTGGTGACTGCTGACACCACCCCGCTGACCAGCGTGGTCTCCACCGACAAGGTCTACGCCTACTTCGACGCCGACGAGCGTGTGTTCCTCAAATACACCCAACTCGCCCGCAACGGCCAACGTGGCGCCACCACCCCGGTGTACATGGGTCTGTCCAACGAGGACGGCAATCCGCACCTCGGTCAGATGAACTTCGTCGACAACCAGGTCAACCCGAAAACCGGCACCATCCGTGGTCGTGCGGTGTTCGACAACAGCGACGGCACCTACACCCCGGGCCTGTACGCACGCTTGAAACTGGTCGGCAGCGGCACCTACAACGCCATGCTGATCAACGACGAAGCGGTCGGTACCGATCTGGGCAAGAAGTTCGTGCTGGTGATGGATGCGGACAACAAGACCGCTTACCGCGCCGTCGAACTGGGGCCGAAGATCGAAGGCCTGCGCATTGTGCGCAGCGGTCTGAACAAGGACGACACGATCATCGTCAAGGGTCTGCAGCGGGTACGTCCGGGTTCGCCGGTGACCCCTGAAGTGATCCCGATGGCCAGCGAGCAGACCATTGCCGCTCTGGCTCAACAACGTCAAGCGCTGGAAGCCAGCAACCTGCCCAAAGTCGCACCCGCCAAAGGTGCACAGGGTACGGCTGTGAAGCTGGCCGCTACGACCCCACGCGGTTAAGGGACGACAACTCCGATGAATTTTTCCCAATTCTTCATTTCACGGCCGATCTTCGCAGCGGTGCTCTCGCTGTTGATCCTGATCGCCGGTGCGATCTCGCTGTTCCAGCTGCCGATCAGCGAATACCCGGAAGTCGTGCCACCGACCGTGGTGGTGCGTGCCAACTTCCCGGGCGCCAACCCCAAAGTCATCGGTGAAACCGTGGCCGCTCCGCTGGAGCAAGCCATCACCGGCGTCGAGAACATGCTGTACATGTCCTCGCAGTCCACCGCCGACGGCAAGATCACCCTGACCATCACCTTCGCTCTGGGCACCGACCTGGACAACGCGCAGGTGCAGGTGCAGAACCGGGTGACCCGGACCGAGCCGAAACTTCCCGAAGAAGTGACGCGCATCGGTATCACCGTCGACAAAGCCTCGCCCGACCTGACCATGGTTGTGCACTTGACCTCGCCGGACAAACGCTACGACATGCTCTACCTGTCCAACTACGCGATCCTCAACATCAAGGATGAGCTGGCGCGCCTGGGTGGTGTCGGTGACGTGCAGCTGTTCGGTATGGGCGACTACTCGCTGCGGGTCTGGCTCGATCCGAACAAGACTGCTTCGCGCAACCTGACCGCCACCGACGTGGTGACCGCAATTCGTGAACAGAACCGTCAGGTCGCTGCCGGTCAACTCGGTGCGCCCCCTGCCCCGAATGCCCAGAGCTTCCAGCTGTCGGTCAACACTCAGGGCCGTCTGGTCACTGAAGAAGAGTTCGAGAACATCATCATTCGCGCAGGCGATAACGGTGAAATCACTCGTCTGAAGGACATCGCGCGCGTCGAGCTGGGTTCCAGCCAGTACGCCCTGCGTTCGCTGCTGAACAACCAGCCCGCTGTAGCGATCCCGATCTTCCAGCGTCCAGGCTCCAACGCCATCGATATCTCGAACGAAGTTCGCGGCAAGATGGAAGAGCTGAAGAAAGGCTTCCCGCAAGGCATGGACTACAGCATCGTCTATGACCCGACGATCTTCGTACGCGGCTCGATCGAGGCGGTGGTTCACACCCTCTTCGAAGCGCTGATCCTCGTGGTGCTGGTGGTGATCCTGTTCCTGCAGACCTGGCGCGCCTCGATCATTCCGTTGGTGGCGGTGCCGGTATCGTTGATCGGTACGTTTGCAGTCATGCACCTGTTCGGCTTCTCGCTCAACGCCCTGTCGCTGTTCGGCCTGGTACTGGCGATCGGGATCGTGGTCGACGACGCCATCGTGGTGGTGGAGAACGTCGAGCGAAATATCGAGCTCGGACTGACCCCGGTCGAAGCGACCAAGCGAGCGATGCGTGAAGTGACCGGCCCGATCATCGCAACCGCGCTGGTGCTGTGTGCGGTGTTTGTTCCGGCGGCGTTCATCTCCGGCCTCACCGGGCAGTTCTACAAGCAGTTTGCGTTGACCATTGCGATCTCGACCGTGATCTCCGCGTTCAACTCGCTGACCCTGTCGCCAGCGCTGGCCGCTGTGTTGCTGAAAAGTCATGACGCGCCGAAAGACCGCTTCTCCAAAGTGCTCGACAAGATCTTTGGTGGCTGGTTGTTCCGTCCGTTCAACCGCTTCTTTGAAAAGGCCAGTCACGGTTACGTCGGTACTGTGCGCCGGGTCATCCGTGGCAGCGGCATCGCCCTGCTGTTGTATGCAGGCCTGATGGTGCTGACGTTCTTCGGATTCTCCAGCACACCGACCGGTTTCGTACCTGGCCAGGACAAGCAATACCTGGTGGCCTTCGCGCAACTGCCGGACGCCGCGAGCCTGGATCGCACCGAAGACGTGATCAAGCGCATGTCCGACCTGGCGCTGAAACAGCCGGGCGTGGAAAGCGCCGTAGCGTTCCCGGGCCTGTCGATCAACGGCTTCACCAACAGCCCGAACGCCGGCATCGTGTTCGTGACCCTGAAACCGTTCGACGAGCGTAAAGACCCGAGCATGTCCGCCGGTGCCATCGCCGGGGCCTTGAACGGTCAGTACGCGAACATTCAGGAAGCGTACATGGCGATCTTCCCGCCTCCGCCGGTACAAGGTCTGGGCACCATTGGCGGTTTCCGTCTGCAAATCGAAGACCGGGGCAACCTGGGTTACGACGAGCTGTACAAAGAGACGATGAACATCATCACCAAGAGCCACAGCGTGCCTGAGCTTGCGGGGCTGTTCACCAGCTACACCGTGAACGTACCCCAGGTCGATGCTGCCATCGACCGCGAAAAAGCCAAGACCCACGGCGTGGCCGTCAGCGACATCTTCGACACCCTGCAGATTTACCTGGGTTCGCTGTATGCCAACGACTTCAACCGTTTCGGACGCACCTATCAGGTCAACGTTCAGGCTGAGCAACAGTTCCGCCTCGAATCCGACCAGATCGGTCAACTGAAAGTGCGCAACAACAAGGGCGAAATGATCCCGCTGGCGACCTTCATCAAGGTCAGCGACACCTCGGGTCCGGATCGCGTGATGCACTACAACGGCTTCATCACTGCGGAAATCAACGGTGCGGCAGCCCCCGGCTACAGCTCCGGCCAGGCCGAAAAAGCCATCGAGAAACTGCTCAAGGATGAATTGCCGAACGGCATGACCTACGAGTGGACCGACCTGACCTACCAGCAGATTCTGTCCGGTAACACCGCGCTGTTCGTGTTCCCGCTCTGCGTATTGCTGGCGTTCCTGGTGCTCGCGGCGCAGTACGAAAGCTGGAGCCTGCCACTGGCGGTGATCCTGATCGTACCGATGACCCTGCTGTCGGCCATCACCGGGGTGATTGTCTCCGGCGGCGACAACAACATCTTCACCCAGATCGGCCTGATCGTACTGGTGGGCCTGGCGTGCAAGAACGCGATTCTGATCGTCGAATTCGCCAAGGATAAACAGCTGGAAGGTCTCGATCCGCTAGCTGCGGTACTGGAAGCCTGCCGTCTGCGTCTGCGGCCGATCCTGATGACCTCCTTCGCGTTCATCATGGGTGTGGTGCCACTGGTGTTCTCCAGCGGTGCCGGTGCCGAGATGCGTCACGCGATGGGTGTGGCGGTGTTCTCCGGGATGCTCGGGGTAACCTTTTTCGGTCTGTTGCTGACGCCAGTGTTCTACGTGTTGATCCGTAATTTCGTCGAGCGTGGCGAAGCCCGCAAAGCGTCCAAGGCGCAAGCTCTTCAAAAGCCACTGGAGGCGCAATAATGAGTCTGAAAGTCTTCCTGCCGAGTCTGCTGGTGCTGGCATTGAGCGCCTGCGCCGTCGGCCCCGACTACAAGACCCCAGCCACGGAGGCGGCCAACATCACGACCGCCACCGACGGCGCTGCCGGTCAGAAGAACTTTGACCGTTCGAAGTTCGAAGGCATCTGGTGGCAGCAATTCGACGATCCGACCCTCAACCAGTTGGTGACGCAATCGCTGCAAGGCAACCGTGAACTGCGCGTGGCGTTCGCCCGCTGGAAAGCCGCCCGGGCGATCCGCGACGACGTCAGCAACGATGCGATGCCGACCATCACCAGCCGCGCGAGCAGTGATCTGGCCAAGGGGCAAATCCCCGGCCAGACCACCAAACGGGTCAACAGCGAACGCTACGATCTGGGCCTGGACATGGCCTGGGAACTCGATCTGTTCGGGCGCATCCAGCGCAATCTGGAAGCCAGCGACGCCGATCAGCAAGCGGCCGAAGCCGATCTGTACCAGTTGCAAGTCACCATGATTGCCGAACTGGTGGACGCCTACGGTCAACTGCGCGGTGCGCAATTGCGCGAGAAGATCGCCGTGGCCAACCTGGAGAACCAGCAGGAGTCGCGCAAGATCACCATCAGCCTGCGTGACGCCGGCGTGGGCGATCAGCTCGACGTCGAACGTGCCGATGCGCGTCTGGCCTCGGTCGAAGCCAGCGTGCCGCAATTGCAGGCGGAACAGGTTCGGCAGAAAAACCGCATCGCGACCCTGCTGGGTGAGCGTCCGGACAAACTGACCGTGGATCTGAGCCCGAAAGACTTGCCGGCGATTGCCAAGGCCCTGCCGATCGGCGATCCGGGTGAACTGCTGCAACGCCGGCCGGACATCCTCAGCGCCGAACGCAAACTGGCCTCAGCCACCGCGCGAATCGGTGTGGCGAAGGCTGATCTGTTTCCACGGGTCAGCCTCAGCGGGTTCCTCGGCTGGACGGCCGGGCGTGGTTCGCAGATCGGCTCCTCGGCGGCCAACGCCTGGGCACTCGGCCCGAGCATCACCTGGGCGGCGTTCGATCTGGGCAGCGTGCGCGCTCGTCTGCGCGGCGCCGATGCCGACGCCGAAGGCGCACTCGCCACCTACGAGCAACAAGTGCTGCTGGCGCTGGAAGAATCGGAAAACGCCTTCAGCGATTACGGCAAGCGTCAGCAACGGTTGATCTCGCTGATTCGTCAGAGTGAATCGAGCCGCAAGGCTGCCGATCTGGCGGAAATCCGCTACCGCGAAGGCACCACCGACTTCCTCGTGCTGCTCGATGCTCAGCGCGAACGCCTGAATGCCGAAGACAGCCAGGCACAGGCCGAAGTTGATCTGTATCGCGGCATCGTCGCGATCTACAAGGCCTTGGGTGGTGGCTGGCAGCCGGAAACCGTCGCCAGTAAGTAATAGTTGTTAAAGAGCTCCTTTAGTTGGCCGCAACCAACCAATTTTTTTGCCCCGCGTATCATTCGGTCGCGGGGCTTTTTTTCGCCTGATGGTTTTGCGCTTCCAGAACAGTGACAGTGGCTGTCGTACCGGCCCTTAATCGATTCTTGCCGGCATAGTCACCATCAATGCCGATGCGCACCGGCACCCGCTGCGCCAGCTTCACCCAGGTGTAACTCGGATTGATATTGGCCAGCAGTCGGCCACCCGTGGCGTTTTCCCGGTCGGCGATGGCAAAGGCGATGCTCTGGACCGTGCCACCAAAGGTTTCTCCGCTCATCAACTGCACGCGCACGCGGTCCCCCTCCTCGATTCGCGGCAATTTGGTCTCTTCAAAGTAACCGCTGACGTAGAACGAATCGCTGTCGACCAGTGCCAGCAGTGCACCACCCGCCACCGCGTAATCACCCTGTCGGGTCAGCAGATTAGTGACGTAACCGCTGACCGGCGATTCGACACGAGTACGCTGCAAGTCCAGTTCCGCCTGAGTCAGTGCAGCAATCGCCAATTGCACATTGGCCTCGGCCAGCCCGAGATTGGCCTGATTGCGCAACAGATCAGCCTGAGCCACCGCCACATCGGTATTGGACTTCTCCCATTCTTCCCCGGAAATTGCAAAACCCTGCTTGAGCGTACGCCGGCGCCGCTCTTCGCTCTGGCGTTGTTTGAGCAGCGCTTCACTGGCGACGATGGATGCCTGTGATTGCCCCAGCGTCGCCTTCGCCACCTCGACCGAACGCCGCGCATGCTCGACTGCCAGGCTGTAGCGCGCCGGATCGATCTCCATGAGCAATTGCCCCTTGTCGACATGCTGGTTGTCCTGCACCACGAGGCTGACGATACGCCCGGAAACATCGGCTGATAGCGTCACCACATCCGCCCTCACCCGCGCATCCCGCGTCCAAGGCGCACGGGTGTAATGCTCCCAGGCAAACCAGCCAAGCACGATGGCCAGCAATACCACCGCTAATGTCGTTGTTCGAGCGAGTAACACTTTCAAGGCATCAGGCTCCCATCAGCAAAATCAGCGAGGCACAAACGCATGCATACAAGGCGCCCTCAAACAGCGCCTCGTGCCAGACCAGTCGCAACACACCCAGACGTCGCAAACACCAGTCCAGGAGCATAAATATCGGTATCGCCAGCAATAGGGCCTGGGCAATGGGTGGCAGATAAACGCCACCCATTTCGAAATCAATGGGCAAGGGCCGGTTCTCCTTCCGAGACGTTACGTTGCAGGTATTCGCCGTGGCGTTTCAGGAAAGACACGACGATCAACAGCGCCACGCGCATGCGAAACACCGACCACAAATGTTCGTGGCTGGCGACGTGCAACTCGTCCAGCTCATCACCCAATAGCTGGAGCGAGGTCAACAACGCTTGCAATTGCACGTCCTGGCGCCCGGCCACAAAACGGCCGGTCTTGCGCAGCGCCGAAGCCAATTGCTGGCTGAACGCGTCCCTCAGCAGTGCATTGTTCTGTGCCTGCTGCCGGAGTTGATGCATTGCTACGCCCAATGCGACGCACGCCAGACTGATTTCATAGAGCTGCTGCATGGCGCGCTCGCTCACGGCCGGCAGCAAGCCAAGCATGCTGGTCAGTCGGTCGACCATACGGCTTTCGAAAGCGAATTGCTGTTCATCGGTGGCCGGTTTTTTGGTCAGTTCATAAACCTGCTCACGCGCCTCGTTATAAAAGCGGCGAATGCGCAATGCCGGACGGAACGGGAAAATCCATGCGTAGACCATCAAAGCGAGCATCGCCGCGCTGACATAGGCGCCGGCGAATTCGAACCATTGAATCGCAGTGTTCTGCCCGGTGCCGACATTCTGTGGGCCGAGCAGGAGGAAACTCGACAACCCCAGGCCCATACCAATGCCCGCGGTCGTCGGGCTCGCCAAACCGACAGCGATCACGTACAGCAGCGGTGCCAGCATCAACGCCAATGGCTCGAAATCACTGATGGTCGGCACCAGCATGAATTGATAGAACGCCGAGACCACCAGTGCCAGTCCCAACCCACGCGCGTAACTCTGCGCGGCCATCAGTGGCCGCGGGAATGTCGCCATCAGCGAACAGAGAATCCCCACCAGAATCATCCCGCCCCGCGCGCCATCCCAGGCGGTTTCGATCCAGATCAACCCGGCTACCAGTAATGCGGTAAAGGCGCGGATGGCGTTCATTGAAGCCAGTGTGAAATCAAGATGCAGCGGGCTGGCCTGACCGCGATACAGACAACTGGCTTCGCGCCCTTCCTGAATGGCATCACTCAACTCCAGAATCTGCTCCAGTTGCTGCAACAGCCGCGCCTGCTCCCAGCGTAACGCCCACGCCAGCGAACGCAGGATAGCGCTCATGTCTTCGGTCAGTTGTTCGGCCTCATACGCCAAGGCTTCAAACTGCTGCTGCAGCGTGATGAATTGGTGCCGCCGCTCGGCGGGCAGCGCTCGGCCCAACTGCGCCAACTGGTCGAGAAGTGCGAGCTCTTCTGCACGCAAGCGCTGTACGTCCAGAGGAAGATCGCCCTCCCAACGTTCGGTGAGCAATTCGCGCTGATGACGTAATGCAGTCAAACGCGAGGTCAGCAACATCAGTTGATTACCCAACAGCAGCACCAGATTGTCGGCACCGCGCAACCGTGGGGCATCGAAATACAGATGGCGGCGCAACCCTTCGAGCGCGCTGATTTCACCGAGCAACTGCATCTGACGGCGCTGAAAGTCGGCTTCACTTTCTTCTGTGCGAATCACCGCAGCGGAGTGACTGGCAGCCAGTTTGATCACCTGATCGACCTTGGCGAAGTAACCTTTGGCAACTGCTTCCGGACGCGCAGTGAGCAGGCTGACCACGCAGACGCACGCTACGGCCAGCAAGGTTTCGGTAACGCGGGTGACAGCCAGCAGAAAGGTGCCATCCTGGTCGGGAATGGCCAGCAATGCCACCACCACGGCGGTATAACCACTGAGCACAAACGCCTGAGAACTGGTATAGCGCAGCAACGTGCCGCCCGCGGTGCAGAGCGCCAGCCACAGTGCCAGCGTTGTGATGAACGGAAGCGGCGCCTGCGGGAATATCGCCATGATCAACACCGCCACCGCAGCACCCAGCGTGGTGCCAATCACTTGACCGAAACTACGCGCCAGCGCCATGCCGGCCAACGGCTGGCTGACAATCACGACGGCCATGATCGACCACTTGGGTTGGTCGAGATCGAACAAAAACGCCAGATACAGCGTCAACAGCCCGGCGGCAATGGTGCGCAGGGCAAACAGCAGGACAGCCTGACCGGGATGGATCACGACCTGGAAATAATTGCGCAGGGCTTGCATGGGGGCTCTCATCGAAGCGACTCCTGCAAGCGTAGACTCTGCATCGAATGCCTGATGGGTAACTGAATCGACAGATGTTGTAGGGCGATTCGCATGCACGGGGTTTGACTCACGGCCCTCGCTGGTCGAAGCTTGCCGTTCTGCTATAGAACGCCAGTTCACGGAAATCTGCATGCCTCAGTCCCGCCGCTACCTGCTTATCAGCCTTGGCCTTGTGCTGCTCGTCGTCATTGCCTGGTTATCCCTGCGCTCCACCGCCCCGGTGGTGCCGGAAGCGATCAAGCGCGGCTACAGCGAAGCCCTGACGGCCGCCCGTTCCGGTCAGCCGGGAGCCGCGCGGCAGTTGTATCAGCAATTGGGTCGCCCGGACCTGTCGGTCAAACGCAGTGTCTGGCTGCTGGCCGAGCTGCCCAACTATCCGAGCCCGCAAGCGCTGAAACTGGCCGACGCCCATCTGCAGAACGAAGCCCCCGAAGTACGGCTGGCAGCGATTCAAAGTGTGGTCGGACTGGTGCCCGGCGGGCAACGCAGTCTGCTGCTCGGGCCGATGCTCGACGATGAGGACCAAAACGTACGGTTCGCTGCGATCAATGCCCTGCTGGGCCTGACGCCGGATGAACTGGGGCTGTATTTCGCCCCGCTGCAGCAGGCGATCGATGGCTGGGAACAAGCGCTCAAGGGACAGCCGGAAAGCGCCGCCACCTATGCGCAACTGGCACGCCTGTATCTGCACAACGCCGAACTCAAACAGGCCCAACAAGCGCTGGACAACACCCTGCGGCTGGAACCGGGCAACCTGCCGGCACTGGTGATGCAGATCGATGTCCTCGACCGCCAGGGTCAGAGCGACGCCGCCCGCCAGTTGCTCGCCAAACAGTTGCAGGCGCAACCGGATTCCGCCTACCTGCAACACGCGCTCGGACTGTGGCTGTTGCACCACGGCCAGCGTGAATTCGCCCTGCTCGGCTTGTCCAAAGCGGTGGAGCTGGAGCCGGACAACAAGGATTACCGCTACGACCTCGCCACCACCCTGCACGCTGCCGAAGAGCTGGAAGCGGCGCAAAAGCAGTTGCAGGAAGTCGTCCAGCGTCACCCAGCCGACCGCAAGGCGCGAGTGCTGCTGATCAATTACTGGAAGGAAAGCGGCCAGTTGCAGAACGTCCAGATTCTGCTCGCGCAACTGGAGCAGATGAACCCTGATGACCCGGCGTTACAGCAGGGACTCTGAGCCCTTACCCGCTGATTCAATGACATTTTGATATCGAAACATCGGAACCGTCATGACTGGCAGCGGTCAAGTAATCAGGTAGAGCACAACGGCTGATACAGCCTGCTGCCTCGATTCCCCTAGTCATGAGAGGGCATTCTTTGTCTACGTCCAACGAGTTGATCAGTGCAAAAGCCGCCACCGGCATCATTGGCCTGGATGACATCCTCGCCGGTGGTCTGTCCCGAGGGCATGTGTTTTTGCTCGAAGGTGAACCCGGTACAGGCAAAACCACCGTCGCGTTGCATTTCCTGATGGCGGGCGCCCGTGCCGGCGAACGCTGTCTCTACATCACGCTGTCGGAAACCGAGCGTGAATTGCGTCAAGGCGCGGCCTCCCACGGCTGGGAGCTGAACGAGAACATTGAAATCTTCGAGCTGACGCCGCCCGAAAGCCTGCTCAACGCCGAGCATCAGCAAAGCCTGCTGTACTCGTCCGACCTTGAGCTGGGCGAAGCCACCAAGCAGATTTTCGAAGTGGTCGAGCGCTTCAAGCCGACCCGCGTGGTTCTCGACAGCCTGTCGGAGATCCGCCTGCTGGCGCAGAGTTCGCTGCGCTACCGCCGACAGATTCTGGCGATCAAACATTACTTCGTGCGTTACGACGCCACCGTACTGCTGCTTGACGACCTGACCACCGAGTCCCTCGACAAGACCGTGCACAGCGTCGCCCACGGGGTGATCCGCCTCGAAGAACTGACGCCCAATTACGGCGCCGAGCGCCGCCGCGTGCGCATCGTCAAATATCGCGGCCAGAAATACCGTGGCGGTTACCACGACTTCACCATCATGGGCGACGGCGTCCATGTGTTCCCACGACTGGTCGCCGCCGAACACCGCAGCGACTACCCGCGCCTGCAATTGAGCAGCGGGATTCAGGAAATGGATGCCTTGCTCGGCGGCGGGGTCGAAACCGGCTCCAGCACGCTGATTCTTGGCCCGGCCGGTACCGGCAAATCGCTGATTTCGATGATCTTCGCCGCTGCCGCAGTGGCCCGAGGCGAAAAAGCTGCGCTGTTCATCTTTGATGAAGAGCTGGGTCTGCTGTTCGAGCGCATGAAAAACATCGGCATCGACCTCAAGGCCTTGCAAGCCACCGGCAACCTGCTGATCGATCAAGTGGACGCCGCCGAGCTGTCCCCCGGCGAGTTCTCGCACCGGGTGCGTCGTTGCGTAGACGAAGGCAACATCAAGACCGTGGTGATCGACAGCATCAACGGCTATCAGGCCGCGATGCCGGAAGAGAATGCCCTGGTGCTGCACATGCATGAGTTGCTGCTGTACCTCAACCGCAAAGGCGCGGCAACCTTCATGACCGTTGCCCAGCATGGCCTGGTCGGCGACATGCAGGCGCCGGTCGACATCACTTACCTGGCCGACACGGTGATCCTGCTGCGCTACTTCGAAGCCATCGGCAAAGTTCGCCGAGCCATTTCCATCATCAAGAAACGTACCGGCAGCCACGAATCGACCATCCGTGAATACCGCATTTCGGGCCAGGGCATGACCATCGGCGAACCACTGGAAGCGTTCCAGGGTGTGTTGCGTGGCGTGCCGACTTACCTCGGCGCGAGCAATCCGCTGTTGCGGGAAGAAACCTTGTGACAGCCTCCGTATCACTGCCGGAACGGGCGCTGATTCTGGCGCCCATGGGTCGGGACAGCCAAGTGGCGCTGATGATCCTCAATGAGGCGGGTTACGGCGGCGTCATCACCCCGGATCTGGGCGCGCTGTGCGCAGAACTGGAGCCTGGCGCCGGACTTTTGTTAATTGCCACCGAAGCCCTGCGCGGCCCCGAGCTGGAAACGCTCCTGCACTTTCTGGAACAGCAACCGGCTTGGTCGGATCTGCCGATCGTCTTGCTGACCCACCATGGCGGCCCGGAACCGGGCCCCTCCTCGCGCCTGAGCAAACTGCTGGGCAACGTCACGTTCCTTGAGCGCCCGTTTCATCCGGCGACCCTGGTCAGTCTGGTCTCCACCGCCCTGCGCGGGCGACGACGACAGTACGAAGCCCGCGACCGCCTGATCGATTTGAGTGAAAGCGAACGCCGACTGCAATCGACCCTGGAAACCCTTGAGCAACAGGTCGAGGAACGCACCGCGCAACTGCGCCACAACGAAGAAGCCCTGCGCCAGTCACAGAAAATGGAAGCGGTCGGTCAGTTGACCGGCGGCATCGCTCACGACTTCAACAACATGCTCACCGGGATTATCGGCAGCCTTGAACTGCTGCGCCGGCGTCTGGCTCGCGGACGCCTTGATGACCTCGACAGCCTGATCGATCTCGGTGTCACTTCAGCCAACCGCGCGGCCGGCCTGACCCACCGTTTGCTGGCGTTTTCCCGCCGGCAATCGCTGGACTCCAAAGCCGTGCAGATGAACACACTGGTGCTGTCGATGGGCGAGCTGCTGCAGCGCAGCCTCAACGAAAGTATCCAGCTGGACATGCGCCTCAACGACCAGTTGTGGATCGCCGAAGCGGATCCCAATCAACTGGAAAGCGCCCTGCTCAACCTGGTACTCAACGCCCGCGATGCAATGCCCGAGGGCGGCAAACTGGTGGTCGAAACCAGCAATCAGGTGCTTAAGCCGGAATTCACCGAGGCCTACCCGAATCTCGAACCCGGCGACTACGTGATGCTCAGCGTCACCGATAACGGCAGTGGCATGGCCCAGAGCGTGGTCAGCCGCGCGTTCGATCCGTTCTTCACCACCAAGCCGATCGGCCAGGGCACCGGGCTGGGTCTGTCGATGATTTACGGCTTCAGCAAGCAGTCTCGTGGTCACGTCTCGATCGACAGCGAAATCGATCAGGGCACCACGGTCAAACTGTACCTGCCGCGCTTTCGCGGCGAAGAGCTGGAGCATCCGGTGTCCGATGCTCAGCAGGCCCCGGAAGCAATGGATGGCGAAACCGTGTTGATCGTCGAGGACGACCCTGCCGTACGCGTACTGGTCAGCGCGGTGCTCAGTGAGTTGGGTTATGCGTTTGTCGAAGCCGGCGATGCCGACGGCGCCGTGCCGATCCTCAACTCGACACAGCGCATCGACCTGCTGATCAGTGACGTCGGCCTGCCAGGCATGAACGGCCGGCAACTGGCGGAAATCGGCCGGCAGTATCGGCCGGGGCTGAAGGTGTTATTCATTACTGGGTATGCCGAGCACGCGGCAGTGCGCGGTGGTTTCCTCGACCCGGGCATGCAGATGATCACCAAACCGTTCACTTTCGATCTGCTGACCGCCAAAGTCCGCGAGATGATCCAGAACTGATCCCCCAAAACGACTGTAGGAGCTGCCGCAGGCTGCGATCTTTTGATCTTGTTTTTTAAGATCAAAAGATCGCAGCCTGCGGCAGCTCCTACATGGGGAGCATCAGCCGCTACGGATCAGGCCAGCAATTCCTGAATCTTTTCCTGCAATACATCCAGATCGAACGGTTTTTCCAGGATCGGCGCCTTGCGCGTGATCGGGCTGCCGGTCTCGCGGATTTCCTGCGGGTAACCGCTGATGAAGATCACCTTCAGATCCGGGCGCAGTTTTACTGCCGGCTCCGCGATCTGCACGCCGGAGATCCCGCCCGGCAGGCGGAAGTCAGTGATCAGCATGTCCAGATGCGGCTTGCTCGCGAGGATCTCGAACGCCTGCTCGCCGTTTTCGGCCTGCAACACGCGGTACCCCTGCCCCGACAGGTAATCTGTCAGCACCATCAAGATAACCGGTTCGTCCTCGACGACGAGTACTACATCTTGTGCATCTACGCTCATGGGAAGCCTTTGTTCGGTCAATAGCTGCTGATACGACCGTGCGGTCACTCAGAGGTTGCGTCGGATATGCCGTTTTCCTGGATTGGCAGACAAACGCGAAACAGGGCGCCTTCGTTGATTTGACTCTCGACGACGATGGAACCGCCATGGGCGGCGACGATCTGCTCGGAAATGAACAGACCCAGCCCGAGACCAGCCACTACCGTCTTGGCGGAAACCCGTTCGAACTGTTGGAAAATGCGCTTCTGGTTCTCTTCGCTGATGCCGATGCCCCGGTCCTGAACCTCGACCCGCGCCTCGTCGCCTTCACGGTACACGCGCACCTGAATCGGGCTGCGGCCACCGTAGCGCAAGGCATTGGTCAGCAGGTTGGAGACCACCTGCTCGATGCGAAATTCGTCCCAGTAACCTTCCACCGGCTGCGGCGCGGTGAACGACACTTCGGTCTCCGCCGCCTCTATCTGCTGGGCGAAATTCTGCAGCAGGTTGCTCACCAGTTGCGTCAGGTCGAAACGATTCGGCCGGATCGACAGCTTGCCCGTGCGGATACGCGAAACATCGAGCATGTCTTCGATCAGCCGGATCAGGCTTTTGATCTGGCGCTCGTCGCGATCGACCATCGCGTGCATCTTGTCGAGAGTGAACGCCGCGGCGTTGTCCCGCGCCAGGTGCATCTTGCGCAACTGGGTTTCGAGTATCAGGCCATTGAGCGGCGTGCGCACTTCGTGAGCGACGATTGACATGAAGTCATCGCGCATACGCACCGCCTGCTCCAGCTCCAGTTGCGTGCTTTGCAGTTGTTGCAGCAGCGCTTCCTGCTCGCGACGCGCCTGCTCCAGGGCTTCGACCTGTTGTTTCATGGCCTTGCTCTGGCGGTACAGGTCGACGAATACGTTGACCTTGCTCTTCACCGCGTGGATATCCAGCGGCTTGTGCAGGAAGTCCACCGCCCCGCTCTCGTAGCCCTTGAACGCGTAGTTCAGTTCACGGCCGGCGGCGCTGACGAAAATGATCGGAATGTTCTTGGTTTTCTCGGTGCCGCGCATCAACTCGGCGAGCTCGAAGCCGTTCATCCCCGGCATCTGCACGTCGAGGATGGCCATGGCGAACTCATGTTGCAGCAGCAGCGAAAGTGCTTCGTCCGCCGACAGCGCCTTGTACACCGTGCGGTCCTCGCGCTTGATCAGCGCTTCGAGGGCCAGCAGGTTCTCCGGCAGATCGTCGACGATCAGCAATTTGGCCTGGATATTACTCAGCATGCGATTCGTTCCAGCTCGACAAGCAGACGGCCGATGCCGTGAATGGGTAGGACATGGTCAGGCTGCTGAATTTTCAGCGCAGCCAGAGGCATGGTGGCGACCTGCGCGTCCTGCGGGTCTTGAACAATGGTCAGTCCGCCACGCTGCTTGACTTGCGCCAGGCCGCGAGCGCCATCGTGATTGGCGCCGGTCAGCAACACGGCAGCCAGGGTTTCGCCGTAAACATCAGCGGCGGACTCAAACAAGTAGTCGATGGCAGGTCGGGAATGGTGTACGCGGTCCTCAAGACTCAGCGACAAACTGCGATCCTGCTCCACCGACAGGTGATACCCGGGCGTGGCGAAATAAACCGTGCCGGGCATGATGTCTTGCTTGTCGGTCGCCTCTGCCACCGGCAGCATCAGGCGCCGGGAGAACACTTCGGCCAACTGACTGCGCCGCTCCTCCGGCAGGTGCAGCACCACAATGATCGGCAACACGTAACCCTGGCGCAACGGCGCGAGCAGAGTCAGCAGGGCCTCAACCCCACCGGCTGAAGCACCGACCACGATGGCCTCGACACGAGGCAAATCCACGGCATCGTTCATAATTTGCGGTAGATCCGTTCTTGTTTGACCAACGGTTCGAACTGATTCGAGTAACCGGAAAAATCCAGCGTTTCCTTGCTGCCCAGCACCAGAAAGCCACGGTGGCACAGCGATTCGTGAAACAGACCGAAGGCACGGTCCTGAAGTTTCTTGTTGAAGTAAATCAGTACGTTGCGGCAGGAAATCAACTGCGTTTCGGAGAACACGCTGTCCGTCGCCAGGCTGTGATCGGCGAAGGTCACGTTCTCGCACAGGCTCTTGTCGAAGATCGCGTAGCCATAGGCTGCGGTGTAGTAATCGGCAAAGGAACGCTGACCGCCGGCTTGCTGGTAATTGGCAGTGTAGGCCCGGACATTCTCCATCGAGAAAATGCCCTGTTTGGCCTTGTCCAGCGAGCGCGGGTTGATGTCGGTGGCGTAGATGATCGTACGGTCGAGCAGGCCTTCTTCGCGCAGCAGAATCGCCATCGAGTAAACCTCCTCGCCAGTGCTGCACCCGGCGATCCAGATCTTCAGCGACGGATAGGTGCGCAGCAGCGGCACCACTTCCTTGCGGATTGCCAGGAAGTGCGACGGGTCGCGGAACATCTCGCTGACCGGGATCGTCAGCAACTGCAGCAACTGCATGAACGCCGTGGGATCGTGCAGGACTTTCTCCTGCAACGCCGAGATCGTTGCGCATTCGAACTGACTCAAGGCGTGCTGCACCCGGCGCTTGATCGAAGCGCCCGAGTAATCACGAAAATCGTAGCTGTACTTGAGGTAGATGGCCTCAATCAACAGGCGTAATTCGATTTCGCTGTTGCGCTCCGCGGAGTGACTGCTATCCACTAAATGCGTTCCATCTTCGGTAACCACACGCGAATCAACGAGAACAGGCGATCCAGATCGATCGGCTTGGCCAGATAATCGTTGGCGCCCGCCTGCAGGCAGCGCTCCTGATCGTCTTTCATGGCCTTGGCCGTCACTGCGATGATCGGCAGTTTGCGCCAGCGCGGATCCTTGCGGATTTCAATGGTGGCTTCAAAACCATCCATCTCCGGCATCATCACGTCCATCAGCACCAGGTCGATGTCCTCGATTTCATTCAACTTATCAATCGCTTCGCGACCGTTACGGCCGATCACCACGACTGCGCCCTTGTGCTCCAGCGCACTGGTCAGGGCGAAGATGTTGCGCACATCGTCGTCCACCAGCAGCACCTTGCGGCCTTCGAAGACCTTGTCGCGGCTGCGGGCGGTCTTGAGCATCTTCTGCCGTTCATGGGACAACTGCGATTCGACTTTGTGCAGAAAGAGTGTCACCTCATCCAGCAGGCGTTCCGGCGAGCGCGCGCCCTTGATGATGATCGAGCGCGAATACTTGCGCAGCTCGGCCTCTTCATCGCGGGTCAGGTTGCGTCCGGTGTAGACGATCACCGGCGGGAACGAGCAGATGTCCTCGGTCGACATGCGCTTGAGCAGATCGTTGCCGAGCATGTCCGGCAATTTAAGGTCGATCACCATGCAGTCGTAAATCGTCGTACGCAGTTTCTCCAGCGCGTCTTGCGCCAGACCGACCGCGGTGATCTCGATGTCTTCATCACCGATCAGGCGGGCAATGCTTTCGCGTTGCAGATCGTCATCTTCGACCAGCAACACGCGCTTGACCTTCTGAGTCAGCTTGGCTTCGAGACGGGCGAACACGTCCTTGAGCTCTTCGCGGGTGGTCGGTTTGACTGCGTAACCGATCGCCCCCATGTGCATCGCCGCTTCAACGCGGTCTTCGACCGAGATCACGTGCACCGGGATGTGCCGGGTTTCGGCGTGTTCTTTCAGGCGTTGCAGCACGGTCAGACCGGAGTGATCCGGCAGACGCATGTCGAGCAGGATCGCGTCCGGCACGAACTCGCGGGCCAGGTCATAGCCTTCGTCGGCACCGTGGGCCACCAGGCACTGGTAGCCCAGTTCGTGGGCCAGGTCGTAAAGGATGTGGGCGAAATTCGGCTCGTCTTCCACCACCAGAATGCAGCGCGTGGCGAACGGCGCCTTGCCACGGTCGTCGGCAAAGCGCGGGATGTGCACCGGCGCCAGCGGCGACACCGCGATCGATGGCGGCTGCACCACCGGGGCCGGGGCCGATACCGGCGGCGTGAAGGTCAGCGGGATCGCAGGGCTGTCACCCGGCTCGCTGTATTGCTGCGGCAGCACCAGGGTAAACACACTGCCCTGCCCCGGCGCGCTGCTGACGCTGATCGAGCCACCGAGCAAGGCCGCCAGATCACGCGAGATCGACAAGCCCAGACCGGTGCCACCGTATTTGCGGTTGGTGGTGCCATCGGCCTGGCGGAACGCTTCGAAGATGCTTTCCTGCTGATCTGCGGCGATACCGATCCCCGAATCGCGCACGATGAACGCAATGCGTTCGTTCGGCTGGCCGGCGATGGTCAGGCTGACCGCGCCGTGTTCGGTGAACTTCACGGCGTTGGACAGCAGGTTCTTGATCACCTGCTCCAGACGCTGGCGATCGGTGTACAGCATGATCGGCGCATCCGGCTGCAACTCGACGCTGAACGTCAGTTGCTTGTCCGCCGCCAGCGGTTCGAACACGCTGCGCAGGCCGTCGGCCAGCCGCGCGACACTGGTGTTTTCCGGGATCACTTCCAGCTTGCCGGCCTCGACCTTGGAAATGTCGAGAATGTCGTTGATCAGGTTCAGCAGATCGTTGCCCGCCGAATAGATCGACTCGGCGAACTTGACCTGTTCAGCCGTCAGATTGTCCTGCGGGTTCTCGGCCAGCAACTTGGCGAGGATCAGCGAACTGTTCAGCGGCGTGCGCAGTTCGTGGGACATGTTGGCGAGGAATTCGGACTTGTACTTGCTCGAACGCTGCAGTTCTTCGGCGCGTTCTTCGAGCTGCACCTGAGCCTGATTGAGTTCGGTGTTCTTCTGGTCCATGGCGTCGCGCTGCTCGGCCAGAGTCTGTGCCTGTTCGGCCAGCTGCTCGTTGGTCTGCTCCAGCTCGACTTGCTGGGTTTCCAGATGCGCCTGGGATTCCTTGAGAATCCGCGACTGTTCTTCCAACTCCTCGTTGGCGGTTTTCAGCTCTTCCTGCTGCACCTGCAACTCTTCGTTGAGCTGCTGGGTTTCGGCCAGCACTTCCTGCAGACGCTGGCGATAACGCGCCGCTTCGATCGAGGTGCCGATGTTGCCGGCAATCAGTTCCAGCAAATCGATATCGCGGTCGGTGAGCGGGCGCAGGAAGCCCAGTTCGATCACCCCGTTGACCCGGTCATCATCACTGGTCGGCACCACCAGCACACTGTGCGGCAGACCTGCGCCCAGGCCGGAGCTGACTTTGAAATAGTCGGCCGGAACCGAATCCAGGCGAATCAGTTGCCCCTGCTGGGCAACCTGGCCGACGATGCCTTCGCCGCTGTAAATCTGCTGATCCTTTTCTTCCTGTTCGCGGGAGAACCCATAGGACGCCACGCGCTTGAGGCCGCCGTGTTCTTCGCGTACGTACAGCGCCGCCACCGCAGTGCCCAGATATTGTGCGCAGAACTGCAGGATGTTGCGCCCCAGCAGGTTAAGCGTCAGTTGCCCCAGCACCTGTTCCGCCAGTTCGGTCTGGCCGCTGCGCATCCACGCCTGGCGCTCCAGACGCTCGGCGCTGGCTTGCTGCGCCGCAAGGTTGGCGCTGTAGCTGTCCGACAGGCTGACCAGATCGCGGCGACCGACATACGCGAGCAAACCGCTGATCCCGGCTATAAACAGCAGATAAAGAGTGATGCTCCAGATCGTGGTACGGCGCACCTCTTCGTTGCGCGTGGTGCGCAACTGCTGCTCCATGTCGATCACGTCTTCGAACTGCTTGCGGATCTCATCGGTCAGGCGCTTGCCGCGCCCGGCCTTGACCGCGCCCCGGTAGTCACCGCTGGAGCGCTGCAGATCGATCATCGATTGCGCGTAGTTGCTCCACTCAGTCTGCAAGGCCTGCAGACGCCGCAACCGGTCGGTCTGGATCGGATTGTCGGCAGTGAGTTCGAGCAAGGTATTGAGCGCCACGTTGATCCGCGGCTTGGCGGTCTCGTACGGGTCGAGGAAGTGCTCGTCGCCACTGAGCAGGAAGCCGCGCATGCCGGTTTCCAGATCAACGGTGAGTTTCACCGCTTCGTTGGCGTTATTGATCACCCGGTCGGTGTGTTCCACCCACTGGATCACCGAGAGCAAATAGGTGATCAGCGAAATGAAAAACACTGCACTGATCGCGCCGACGCCCAAAGGCAGACTGATGTTGCGCGTCAGGAGTTTACGGAACCGTGTTTCGTCAACTGTAGACCGAGTGGACATGAGGCAGCCTTGTCGAACTGTCGAAACCCGGGAGTTTGCCCCAAAACGGTACTATGGATCTATTTTTCTCACTGCCATGGTGGCAATTTCCTACATTTGCTGCACTTCCCGATCAGGCAACGGGTATCCTTGCCGCCCCGATTTGCAGCTAATCTTTTTGTACCCGCTCGGGAACTTGTGGCCATGCGCCACTTACTCATGCAAGAGCCCGGCATTTTCGACCGGTCGCCGTTCCGATTTCATTTCTTGAGAGCTATCCCTATGTCCACCCCAGAGTCCACCATCCTTGTAGTAGAAGACGACGACATCGTACGCATGCTCATCGTCGATGTGCTGGAGGAGCTGGATTTCAAGGTGTTGGAGGCGGCAGACGGCGAATCTGCGCTGAACACTCTCCGGGATCAGAGCAAGCTTATCGACTTGATGATGACTGACTACGGCCTGCCGGGCATGACAGGCAGTGAACTGGCCGGCAAGGCACGTGAACTGCGCTCCACCCTGCCCGTCCTGTTCGCCAGTGGTTACGCCGAAAACATCGACGTTCCCGCCGGCATGCACGTGATCGGCAAACCATTCTCGATCGATCAACTGCGTGACAAGGTCAAGGGCATTCTGACCAAGTGATTGGCCTTGATCCGGCAGCGGCTGCAGATGTGCTCTAATTGCGCGCCATTTTTAGCCGCCTGCCTGCAAGGAACCCCCGTCAATGACTGCATCACCCGCCACCAAAGTTCTGGTCATCGGTTACGTCTGGCCCGAACCGCGCTCTTCGGCAGCCAGCGGGCATGTGATGCAGATCCTCGAGACGTTTTTGCAGCAAGGCTGGGACATCACCTTCAGCAGCCCGGCCGGCCCGGGCGAGCATAAGGCTGACCTGACCGCGCTGGGCATCCGCGAAGTGCCGATCGAACTGAACAACAGCAGCTTCGATAGTTTCATCAGTGAACTGGCTCCAGATATCGTCCTGTTCGACCAGTTCATGATGGAAGAGCAGTTCGGCTGGCGCGTCGAAAAGCAATGCCCGAATGCCTTGCGCGTACTGGAGACATCCGACCTGCAGAGCCTGCGCCACGCCCGCCACCAACGGCTCAAGGAGCGCTTGAAAGACGACCCGGACAATCAGGACTTCAGCGCACTGTTCGCCCCGGCGCTGCGCAAAGAGTTCGAGTTGATGGCCGATACGGACCTGGCCAAACGGGAAATCGCCGCGTTGTATCGCTGCGATCTGAATCTGATGATTTCCGAAGTTGAAATTCAGTTGCTGGTCGAACAGTTTCAAGTCCCTGGCGACCTGCTGCACTGGTGCCCGCTGATGCTCGAACCACCGCGCGATTCGTTCGTGCCCTTTGAGGAGCGCGCGCACTTTCTGAGTATTGGCAACTTCCGTCACGCGCCTAACTGGGACGCCGTGCTGTGGATGAAGACCGCCATCTGGCCGCTGATCCGCCAGCAATTGCCCGGCGCCCAACTGCATATCTACGGTGCCTATACGCCGCCCAAGGCCACAGCCCTGCACAACGCGGCGCAGGGGTTTCATGTGATGAACTGGGCAGAAGATGCGCTGCAAGTGATGTCGCAAGCCCGGGTTTGCCTGGCGCCTTTGCGTTTCGGCGCTGGGATCAAGGGCAAGATCGTCGATGCGATGCTCTGCGGCACGCCCAATGTCACGACGCCCATCGGCGCCGAAGGCATGGGCGGCGCATTGCCCTGGCCCGGTGCGGTGGCTCAGTCGGCCCAGGCCCTGGCCGACGCCGCTGTGGCGCTGCACGAAGACAGATTGCGCTGGGCTGATGCACAGCAGGCCGGCGTCGCGTTGTTGAATGCGCGCTATCGGCAGACTGATCACGGCCCGGCGCTGATCGCTCGCCTGCGACATTGCCGCGACAACTTGTCAGCATTACGTCGCGCCAACTTTACTGGCAGTATGTTGCGTCACCACTTGCATAAAAGCACCCAATACATGGCGCAGTGGATCGAAGCAAAGAACCAGAAAAGTTGATCATTAAAGTGCAAAATCACATTACCAATACTTTGCAAAGAGTGCTGGCTTGTACTTTTTCCGTTTGCACCAAAGAATAACTTCCGAACTGACCAAACAAGTTGACTGGTCGGAAATTAAACTTTATCTGCAACGGAATGCACCATGAGTAATTACCCTTTCAAAAACTGGATGGCGGCTACACCGGATATGGACCGACTGACCCTTGGTGAAGTGGTCTGGCCCGGCGCGCATAACTCCGGGCTGGATTTTGATTTTCCGTACCCGGCTTATCTCCAACCCGCCCAGAACTGGTTTGTCTGTCAGGACGGTCCGTTCATTCAGCAACTTAATGAAGGCGTGCGCGCCTTCGACTTGCGCCTGCATTCAGATGAACACTGGCTGGGCATCAGGAAGTTTCATACCTTTCATGGCGTGAAACTGCTCCAGGGACGCTCCTTGAGCGAGTTGGTAAAAAGTCTAAACTTTTTCCTCAATGAAAATCCGAACGAATTCATCGTATTGGACTTACATGAACTCAAGGGCACCAACGATCAGCCATTCGATTACAAGGGTTTCCATGAAGTCATCACCACGGAGCTGGCTTCGCGGCTTATTCCCCGAAACAACGGTCATCTGACCCTTGAACAACTTAAAAGGGCCAGTTCGCTACAACGCGTGGTGTTGGCAAGCGACTCGCACCCGGATTTCAATTCGCCCCTGTACTGGCCGAAAATCCGCCATGAATGGAGCGGGTCGGACATCACCTCGCCAGAGCAACTCAAGCAACACATCACCCGAACCCTGGCCAACCCGCCGGTACCCGGCAGCCTCTGGTCATTGTCGGCCACCAGCTATGGCGAACTGGCCGGCGTCAAGCGGATCACCGACGAACTCGATCAATGGTTTGGCCCAGACTCGGGATGGGCGCCGAAGTGCAGCATTATCAATGCCGACTTCATCGGTGGCACTCCACTGATCAGCCATTGCCAGCAGGTCAACCAGTCCAAAGGTCTACGCAAGGCCCGGGGCTGAGGCGCTGGAACTGTCCGTGACGCGCGTGCATGATGGGCACCTGAACACCACAACAAGACGCATCGGACATGACTCGGGCAACCAGAATCACTGATCCCTCCTACGAACTGATGGACGACCATAACGGGTTGTCCATCATCTACCGTCAGCATGGTTTTCCGTGCCCGTTAGTGCGCTGGCATTTTCACAAGGAATACGAACTACACCTGATCGTCGCCAGTTCCGGCAAGGTCTTCATCGGCGACTACATCGGCAACTTTTATCCGCAAACACTGTTCCTCACCGGGCCCAATCTGCCGCACAACTGGATCAGCCAGGTGGCCGACGAAGAGGTGGTGGAAAAGCGCGACATGCTGGTGAACTTCACCGATGAGTTGTTCGACAGCGGGCACCAGGTGTTCGCCGAACTCAAGACTTTGGCGCCGCTACTGGAGCGTGCGCAATATGGCATCGAATTTCGCGACAAGGATACGATCCGTCAGGCCATGACGTTGATGCAGCGAATTGCCGACACACGCGGCGTAACCCGTCTAGGGCACTTTTTCATTCTGATGGAGCTGCTGGCAGCGACTGACGATTATCAATTGCTGTCCGGCGCCACTAACACGCAACTGGCCGACGAGCACAACATCGACCGCACCAACCGCGCAGTCGATTTCATCTTCGACCATTACGCCCGCGAATTGACCCTGGAAGAAGTCGCCGATCATCTGGGGATGAAGCCGACCTATTTCAGCCGCGTGTTCAAACAGGCCACCGGGCGCAACTTCATCGAGTTCGTCAATCGCCTGCGCATCAGTAAATCCTGCGAACTGCTGGCCGACGGCGACAAACCGGTGACCGAGGTGTGTTTCGAGTCGGGGTTCAACAACATTTCCAACTTCAATCGGCGCTTCCAGCAACTCAAGGGCATGACGCCGTCGCACTATCGACGCCTCGCTGTACAGCGCCTGACTGAACAAAACCTCGGCTGATATTACCGCCACTTGTAGGAGTGAGCCTGCTCGCGAAAGCGGGGTATCAGTCAACTGATCTGCAAATTGACACAGCGCTTTCGCGAGCAAGCCCGCTCCCACAAAAAGCATCCGACGCGATGAAACCTGTACTGATTCGATAGCCCCTCCCCACTGAAAAGCCCTTCCCTGCGTCTACCGCAACAAACCCCAGTGCAAAAAAGTATTGATTCGAGTGCGACGGATGATTTGTCAGTCCGTCGATTGAGGGCTGTAATCAGCGCACATTCTTCCTGCATTCGGAAGACACAAAAACAATAACTGTCCTTCTGCCGCCCGCCGGGTGCAGAAAAGGAGTGCACGATGCAACCCACTGCAAAAGCTCTGCTAGCCCTCACCTGCATGACCCTCAGCAGCGTCAGCCTTGGCGCCCAGACCCTGACCATCGCCACCGTCAACAACAGCGACATGATCCGCATGCAAAAGCTCTCGAAAACTTTCGAGTCCGAGCATCCGGAGATCAAGCTCAACTGGGTGGTGCTGGAAGAAAACGTCCTGCGTCAGCGCCTGACTACCGACATTGCCACTCAGGGTGGCCAGTTCGATGTGTTGACCATCGGCATGTACGAAGCGGCACTCTGGGGCGCCAAGGGCTGGCTCGAACCGATGAAGGATCTGCCGGCTTCTTACGCCCTCGACGACGTGTTCCCGTCGGTGCGCGAAGGGTTGTCGGTCAAGGGTTCGCTGTATGCCCTGCCGTTCTACGCCGAAAGCTCGATCACCTATTACCGCACCGACCTGTTCAAGGACGCCGGCCTGAGCATGCCCGAGCGCCCGACTTGGGAACAGATCGCCGGCTTCGCCGAAAAACTCACCAACAAGGATAAAGAGCAGTACGGCATCTGCCTGCGCGGCAAGGCCGGCTGGGGCGAGAACATGGCGTTGATCACCACTGTCGCCAATGCTTACGGCGCGCGCTGGTTCGATGAGAAATGGCAGCCGGAATTCACCGGCCCGGAATGGAAAAACGCGCTGAATTTCTACGTCGACACCATGAAGAAATCCGGCCCGCCGGGCGCCTCCAGTAACGGGTTCAACGAGAACCTGGCGCTGTTCAACAGCGGCAAGTGCGCGATCTGGGTTGACGCCAGCGTCGCCGGCTCGTTCGTCACCGACAAGACCCAGAGCAAGGTCGCCGATCACGTCGGTTTCACCTTCGCCCCGCATCAGGTCACTGACAAAGGTTCGGCGTGGCTGTATTCATGGGCACTGGCGATTCCGACCAGTTCCAAGGCCAAGGACGCCGCCAAAGCGTTCAGCGCCTGGGCCACCTCCAAGGAATACGGCGAACTGGTGGCCAAGACCGACGGCATCGCCAACGTGCCGCCGGGCACCCGCGCCTCGACCTACAGCGATGCTTACATGAGCGCCGCGCCGTTCGCCAAAGTCACGCTGGAATCGCTCAAGGCCGCAGACCCGAGCAAACCGACGCTGAAACCGGTGCCTTACATCGGCATTCAGCTGGTGACCATTCCTGAGTTCCAGGGCGTGGGCACCCAGGTCGGCAAGCTGTTCTCGGCGGCGCTGATCGGCCAGACCACGGTGGATCAGGCCCTGACCGCCGCGCAGCAGACCACCGAACGCGAGATGAAGCGCGCCGGTTATCCCAAGTAACCACTGAACGACTTGCTCCTGCCTCCTGTGGGAGCGGGCTTGCTCGCGAAAGCGGTGGGTCAGTGTCATGTGTATTGACTGACACGACGCCTTCGCGAGCAAGCCCGCTCCCACACGGGATCTCCATAGGTCTGTATGACTCGGTTGTGATCACCATGAATACTTCAACTGCCAAAGCCCACCTCGACTTGTCGCAACCCCAGCGCAAAGTCCGCGTACGCAATCCCGGCTGGTTTCTGGTCAGCCCTTCGGTGGCCCTGTTGCTGCTGTGGATGATCGTGCCGTTGGGCATGACCATTTACTTCTCGATGATTCGCTACAACCTGCTCGATCCGGGGGTGAACGAATTCGTCGGGCTGGAGAACTTCAGCTATTTCCTCACCGACTCCGGGTTCCTGCCCGGCGCCACCAACACCCTGTTGCTGGTGGGCAGCGTGCTGCTGATCAGCGTGGTGTTCGGGGTGTTGATCAGCGCGTTGCTTGAGGCCAGCGAATTTCTCGGTCGTGGCATCGTGCGGGTGATGCTGATCTCGCCGTTCTTCATCATGCCCACGGTCGGTGCGCTGATCTGGAAGAACCTGATTTTCCATCCGGTGTCGGGGATTCTCGCCTACGTCTGGCGGCTGTTCGGCGCCGAGCCGGTGGACTGGCTGGCGCACTACCCGCTGCTGTCGATCATCATCATTGTTTCGTGGCAATGGCTGCCCTTCGCGATCCTGATCCTGATGACCGCCATGCAGTCCCTCGACCAGGAACAGAAAGAAGCAGCGCGCCTCGATGGTGCCGGTCCGGTGGCGATCTTCTGGCACCTGACCCTGCCGCACCTGGCGCGGCCGATTGCGGTGGTGGTGATGATCGAAACGATCTTCCTGCTGTCGGTGTTCGCCGAGATTTTCACCACCACCAACGGCGGCCCCGGCTACGCCTCGACCAACCTCGCCTACCTGATCTACAACCAGGCGCTGGTGCAGTTCGACGTCGGCATGGCCTCGGCGGGCGGCTTGATTGCCGTGGTCATCGCCAACATCGCCGCGATCATTCTGGTGCGGATGATCGGCAAAAACCTGACTGACAAAGCCTGAGGCCCGCCATGACTCTTCAACAATCCCGCCGGCTGCAAAGCCTGCTGCTCGGCACCCTGGCCTGGGCCATCGCGATCGTGATTTTCTTCCCGATCTTCTGGATGGTGATGACCAGTTTCAAAACCGAAATCGACGCCTTCGCCACGCCGCCGCAGTTCATCTTCACGCCAACGCTGGAGAACTACCTGCACATCAACGAGCGCAGCGACTACTTCAGTTTTGCCTGGAACTCGGTGGTGATCTCGTTCAGTGCTACCGCTCTGTGCCTGTTGATCGCGGTGCCCGCCGCCTACTCGATGGCGTTCTACGAAACCCAGCGCACCAAAGGCACGCTGCTGTGGATGCTCTCGACCAAGATGCTGCCGCCGGTGGGCGTGCTGATGCCGATCTACCTGCTGGCCAAGAGTTTCGGCCTGCTCGACACGCGCATCGCGTTGATCGTGATCTACACCCTGATCAACCTGCCGATCGTGGTCTGGATGATTTACACCTACTTCAAGGACATCCCCAAAGACATCCTCGAAGCCGCCCGCCTCGACGGCGCCACCCTGTGGCAGGAAATGGTCCGCGTGCTGCTGCCGATCGCCAAGGGCGGCCTCGCCTCGACCGTGTTGCTGTCGCTGATCCTGTGCTGGAACGAGGCCTTCTGGTCGCTGAACCTGACCTCGTCGAAAGCCGCGCCGCTGACCGCGCTGATCGCCTCGTACTCAAGCCCCGAAGGCTTGTTCTGGGCCAAGTTGTCGGCAGTCTCGACCCTGGCCTGTGCGCCGATCCTGATCTTCGGCTGGATCAGCCAGAAGCAACTGGTGCGCGGCTTGTCGTTCGGTGCCGTGAAATGAATATTCGAGAACCAACACCTTCCCCTGTGGGAGCGGGCTTGCTCGCGAAAGCGGTGGGTCATCCAACAATGATCGTGACTGACACGGCCCCTTCGCGAGCAAGCCCGCTCCCACCAAAAGCATGCCCGGCGCCATTGAATTAACTTAAGCGGAGGCCCATCACCATGGCCAACCTGAAAATCAAGAATCTGCAAAAAGGCTTCGAAGGTTTTTCCATCATCAAGGGTATCGACCTTGAGGTGAACGACAAGGAATTCGTGGTCTTCGTCGGCCCGTCCGGCTGCGGCAAATCCACCCTGTTGCGGCTGATCGCCGGGCTGGAAGAGGTCAGCGGCGGCACCATTGAACTCGATGGCCGCGACATCACCGAAGTCAGCCCGGCCAAGCGCGATCTGGCGATGGTGTTTCAGACCTACGCGCTGTACCCGCACATGACCGTGAAGAAAAACATGTCGTTCGCCCTCGATCTGGCCGGTGTACCGAAAGCCGAAGTCGAGAAAAAGGTCGGCGAAGCGGCGCGCATTCTCGAACTCGGGCCGATGCTCGAGCGCAAGCCCAAACAGCTGTCCGGCGGCCAACGGCAACGGGTCGCCATCGGCCGGGCGATCGTGCGCAATCCGAAGATCTTTCTGTTCGACGAACCGCTGTCCAACCTCGACGCCGCGCTGCGCGTGCAGATGCGTCTGGAGCTGCTGCGTCTGCACAAGGACCTGCAAGCCACGATGATCTACGTGACCCACGATCAGGTCGAAGCGATGACCATGGCCGACAAAGTGGTGGTGCTCAACGGCGGCAAAATCGAGCAGGTCGGCTCGCCGCTGGACCTCTATCACAACCCGGCCAACCTGTTCGTCGCCGGGTTCCTCGGCACGCCGAAAATGGGTTTCCTCAAAGGCAAGATCGCCCGCATCGACGGCCAGACCTGCGAAGTCTCGCTGGACGCCGGCACGCGCATCACCCTGCCGTTCAACGCCGCCAACCTGAGCGTCGGCAGCGCCGTGACCCTAGGCATTCGCCCGGAACATCTGGAGCTGGCACAACCGGGCGACTGCACCCTGCAAGTCACCGCCGACGTCAGCGAACGCCTGGGCAGCGACACCTTCTGCCACGTCACCACCAACGCCGGCGAAGCCCTGACCCTGCGCGTGCGCGGCGACTTGGCAAGCCGCTACGGCGAGCAACTGAACCTGCACCTGGACGCCAGCCATTGCCACCTGTTCGACGCCGATGGCGTGGCGCTGACCCGCCCGCTTCGCGCCGCGGCCTGAATTTCGAGACCTGTCCGATGAAACTGAATGAACAAAACCTGCACCGCCTCGCCCCCGAGGTGCAACTGCCGTCCTACAGCCTCAGCGACACCCGTCAGGGCATCGCACACATTGGCGTCGGCGGCTTCCACCGCGCCCATCAGGCGTATTACACCGATGCGCTGATGAACACCGGCGAAGCCCTCGACTGGGCGATTTGCGGCGTCGGCCTGCGCGCGGAAGACCGCCGCGCCCGTGACGACCTCAAGGAGCAGGACTACCTGTTCACCCTGTTTGAACTCGGTGATAGCAATGACACCGAAGTCCGGGTGATCGGTGCGATCCGCGACATGCTCCTGGCCGAGGATGGCGCGCAGGCGCTGATCGACAAACTTGCCGATCCGCAGATCCGTATCGTCTCGCTGACCATCACCGAAGGCGGCTACTGCATCGACGACAGCAACGGCGAATTCATGGCGCACCTGCCGCAGATTCAACACGATCTGGCACATCCGCAGGCGCCGAAAACCGTGTTCGGTTTCCTCTGCGCGGCGCTGGAAAAACGCCGTGGCGCGGGCATACCGGCGTTCACGATCATGTCCTGCGATAACCTGCCGCATAACGGCGCGGTGACCCGCAAAGCCCTGCTCGCCTTCGCCACCCTGCGTGACCCGGGGCTGCGCGACTGGATCGAGCAGAACGTCAGTTTTCCCAACGCCATGGTTGATCGCATCACGCCGATGACCAGCACCGCGCATCGCCTGCAACTGGCCGACAAACACGCGGTGGACGATGCCTGGCCAGTGGTCTGCGAGCCGTTTGTGCAATGGGTGCTGGAAGACAAATTCGTCAATGGGCGCCCGGCCTGGGAACAGGTCGGCGTGCAGTTCACCGATGACGTATCGCCCTACGAAGAAATGAAGATCAAACTGCTCAACGGCAGTCACTTGGCGCTGACTTATCTGGGGTTTCTGAAGGGCTACCGCTTCGTTCACGAAACCATGAACGACCCGCTGTTCGTGCGCTACATGCGTGCGTACATGGATCTCGATGTCACCCCACAACTGGCGCCGGTACCGGGCATCGACCTGACCGACTACAAAAATACGCTGGTCGCGCGCTTCTCTAATCAGGCGATTGCCGATCAGCTGGAACGAGTGTGTTCAGACGGCTCGTCGAAGTTTCCCAAGTTCACCATTCCGACGATCAACCGCTTGATTACCGATGGCCAGGAGACCAAGCGCGCAGCGTTGGTGGTGGCGGCCTGGGCGTTGTATTTGAAGGGCGTGGATGAGAATGGCGACACTTATACGATTCCCGATCCACGGGCGGAATTCTGTCAGGGACTGGTGGCGGATGATGCGCTGATTACCCAGCGGTTGCTGGCGGTCGAGGAGATCTTCGGCACGGCGATTCCACGGTCGGCGGAGTTTGTTGCGGCGTTTGAGTGGTGCTGCAACAGCTTGCGCGAGGTGGGGGTGACGCGCACGTTGGAGCGGGTTTTGGCCTGAATTCAGCGGTGAAACCACCGACGCCTTCGCGAGCAAGCCCGCTCCCACAGGGGAACGCGTTTCAAAATGTGGGAGCGGGCTTGCTCGCGAATGGCAGCCTCACCTTGGCAGATCTGAAACCCTGAGGACCTCACTGTGACCACCCGACAACTCTTCCTCGGCATCGACTGCGGCACCCAGGGCACCAAGGCGATCATCCTCGATGCCAGCAACGGTCAGGTGCTCGGCGAAGGCGCGGCCACGCACACGATGATCAGCGGCGCCAATGGCCGGCGCGAGCAGGACACCCAACAGTGGCTCGACGCCTTCGCCCTCGCCACCCGCCGCGCCTTGCTCTTAGCCAATGTTGACGGTCAGGCGATCCTCGGCATCGGCGTATCCGGCCAGCAACACGGTCTGGTGCTGCTCGACGATCAGGGCCAGGTGCTGCGTCCGGCCAAGCTGTGGTGCGACACCGAAACCACCGATGAAAACGACCGTCTGCTCAAACACCTGGGCGGCGAACAAGGTTCGCTAGAGCGCCTGGGCGTGGTCATCGCGCCGGGCTACACCGTATCGAAACTGCTTTGGACCAAAGAGCAGCACCCGGAGGTGTTCTCGCGTATCGCGCGCATTCTGCTGCCCCACGATTATCTGAATTACTGGCTCACCGGCCGCGCGTGCAGCGAATACGGCGACGCCTCCGGCACCGGCTATTTCAATGTGCGCAGCCGTCAGTGGGACTTGCAACTGCTGCGCGACATCGACGCCACGGGTCGCCTGCAAGCCGCGTTGCCGGAGCTGATCGACGCGCATCAGGCGGTCGGCACGCTGCTGCCGGCGATTGCCGAACAGCTCGGCCTCAACCCGAATGCACAGGTTTCCAGCGGCGGTGGCGACAACATGATGGGCGCCATCGGCACCGGCAATATTCAGCCGGGAGCGATCACCATGAGCCTCGGTTCCTCCGGCACGGTGTACGCCTACGCTGAGGCGCCGAAGGTCAGCGCGGATGCTTCGGTCGCGACGTTCTGCTCATCCAGCGGCGGCTGGCTGCCGCTGATCTGCACCATGAACCTGACCAACGCCACCGGTGCGATCCGCGAACTGTTCGACCTTGATCTCGAACAATTCAACGACCTCGTGGCCCAAGCACCGATCGGCGCCGAAGGCGTGAGCATGTTGCCGTTCCTCAACGGTGAACGCGTCCCCGCACTGCCCCATGCCACCGGCAGCCTGCACGGCCTGACCCTGAGCAACCTGACCCAGGCCAACCTGTGTCGCGCCGTGGTAGAAGGCACCACCTTCGGTTTGCGTTATGGACTGGATCTGTTGCGCCACAATGGTTTACAAAGCCGCAGCATTTGCCTGATCGGCGGCGGTTCGAAAAGCGCGGTGTGGCGGCAGATCGTCGCCGACATCATGAACACCCCGGTAATCTGCACCGAACACAGCGAAGCCGCAGCCCTCGGCGCGGCGATTCAGGCGGCGTGGTGCAAGTCATGGTCGAACGGCCACGAAGACACTTTGGCCGATCTGTGCCAGCGCTGCGTGAAGCTCGATCTGCACAGTGAAACCCTGCCGGTCGCCGCCCATGTCGCGGCGTTCCAGCAGGCCTATGAACGCTATCAACAGCATGTCGCAACCCTATAAAGAGCAAACAATTATGTATTTGGTGTGTGGCGAAGCTCTGTTCGATTTCTTCAGCGAAGACGATGCCAGCGGTCTGGCCTCGAAGGTGAATTTCAAGGCGATTGCCGGCGGCTCGCCGTTCAACGTCGCGGTCGGCTTGCGCCGTTTGGGTGTGGATTCGGCGCTGTTTGCCGGGCTGTCTACCGACTATCTCGGCCGGCGTTTGCAGCAAGTGCTGCAGGAAGAAGGCGTGCGTGCGGACTACCTGATCGACTTCGCCGCGCCAACCACGCTGGCGATGGTCGCGGTCGGCGCCAACGGTTCGCCGCATTACAGTTTTCGCGGCGAGGGCTGTGCTGATCGCCAATTAAGCCTCGCCCATCTGCCGCAACTGGACGCTGAAGTCCGTGGTCTGCACATCGGCTCGTTCTCGCTGGTGGTGCAACCGATCGCCGACACCCTGCTGACCCTGGTGCAGCGCGAAAGCGGCAAGCGCCTGATCACCCTCGACCCCAACGTACGCCTGAACCCGGAGCCAAACATTGACCTGTGGCGCGAGCGTGTGGCGACCCTGGTGCAACTGGCCGACATGATCAAGGTCAGCGACGAAGACCTGAGCCTGTTGTATCCCGAGCAGGAGCCAAAACGCGTGATCGAAGGCTGGCTGCAGCATCGCTGCCAGTTAGTGTTCCTCACCCGTGGCGGCGAAGGCGCGACGGTGTTCAGTCGCGCCCACGGTTCGTGGTCAGTACCGGCATGTTCAGTGAAGATCGCCGATACCGTCGGCGCCGGCGATACCTTTCAAGCAGCGCTGATTACCTGGTTGACCGAGCAAGCACTGGATTCGGTGGAAGGGGTTCAACAACTCAGCCGCGAGCAGATCGACGCGATGCTCAGGTTTGCCGTACAGGCGGCCGCCCTTACGTGCAGCAAGACCGGTCCGGATTTGCCCTATCGTCACCAGTTGAGCTGAGCGCGTAGACTGTCGGCCTTTTTGCGCGCATGGGGATGACGGTTTGATGTCGGGGCGGACGGCGGGACTTTTGATACTGGCGGGATTACTCAGCGGCTGCGGCACCTCGCCGCCGCGTTCGCCGGAAGACATCTGCGCGATCTTCCGCGAGAAAAGCGACTGGTACGATGCGGCGCAAGTCACGCAGAAACGCTGGGGCGTACCGATCCAGGTGCCCTTCGCGATCATGTATCAGGAGTCCGGCTACCGCTACGACGCCAAGACGCCGCGTAAATACCTGTTGTGGGTGATTCCGTGGGGCCGGGTGTCGACGGCCTCCGGCTATGCCCAGGCCAAGGATGAAGTCTGGGCCGATTACCAGAAAAGCACCGGCCGACACGGCGCCGACCGCGAAGACTTCGATGACGCCATCGACTTCGTCGGCTGGTACATGGACAAGACCACTTCGATCAACGGCGTGTACAAGTACGACGCCTATAACCAGTACCTGAACTACCACGAAGGCTGGGGCGGCTTCCGCAACAAGACCTACGCCAGCAAGGCCTGGCTGATGCCGACTGCACGCAAGGTACAGGCGCGTTCCGATGTGTATGCGCGGCAGTATGCCGGGTGCAAAGAGGATCTGAATCGCGGCTTCTGGAGCCGGTTCTGGCATTGGTTGTAGGGGAGCCTGTGAGGACGCCTTCGCGAGCAAGCCCGCTCCCACAGGGGATCAGTGCCGAGCACAAAATTTGTGTTCACCCATGATCCAATGTGGGAGCGGGCTTGCTCGCGAAGGCGGTCATCCAGACACTGCAGCCCTCACAGTTACAACACCGAAAAGTTGTAACTCACAATCAACCGGGTCTCATCCACATCCCGGGCAAACTTTTCATAGTTGGTGCGGTAAGTCGCATTGCGCAGGCGCAGGCTGACATCCTTGAACGTGCCCGTCTGGATCACGTACTTCAACTCGCTGTCGCGTTCCCACTCTTTGCCCTCCTGATCACTGCCCGGCACCTTGATGTGATCACCGTTGACATAGCGGGTCAGGAAGCTCAGGCCGTTGATGCCGATGGCCTTGAAGTCATAGTCATAACGCAGCTGCCAGGAGCGTTCCTGCGCCGCGGCGAAGTCGTTGACCTGCACGTAGTTGACCAGATACGGATTGCTGCCATCGAGGTACGGCATCGAATTGTCGCCGTTCATGCGCTGCCAGCCGGCGCTGAAGGTGTGGCCGCTGATGCCGTACGAGAGCATGCCGCTCAAGGCGCGGTTGTCGATGGAGCCGGCCTTGGCATCACCGCTGTCGGCGCTTTTCAGCAAACGCAGATCGGCCTTCAGCACACCGTCACCCAGCGGTTGGTTGCCGAGCAAGCCAATGAAGTGCTGGCGATAGATGTCTTCCAGCTCGGCGTAGTGATACTGCGCGGTCAGGCGATCGTTGATCTTGTAATCGATGCCGTACATGTCGAAATGATCGGCGGTAGTGTTGCAGGCGTAGCGCTTGTTCTTACAGTGCACGCGGATGTCTTGCGAATCGGTGGAATCGCGCGCGGTGTACTTGTCCAGACGCGCGGCCATGAAGGTCAGATCCTTCACTTCCCTGGAGGTCAGCATGGCGCCGTTGAACATGGTCGGCAGCAAGCGGCCGTCGTTGTACTTGAGCAGCGGTAGATCCGGCAGCAGTGCGCCGTACTTCAACACCGTGTCCGAAACCTTGACCTTGGCGGTCAGGCCCATTTTCGCGTACTGGCCCTTCGAGCCGCGCGGGTTCTCGCCGCTGGACGGCAACAAGCCGCTGTTGCTGCGATCGGGGCTGGAGTCGAGCTGAAACCCGAGCATGCCCAGCGCATCGATACCGAAGCCGACCGTGCCTGCGGTGTAACCCGATTGCAGATTGAGGATAAAGCCTTGCGCCGATTCTTCACGCTTGGAAGCGCCCTGGTCACTGGAGGTATGCCCATCACGGAAATCGCGGTTGAAGTACACCGTGCGCGATTCGATTTTCGCCGTGGTGTCTTCGAGAAAACCACTGGCCTGAACCTGCGCGGCAAAACCGGCGCACAGCACAACGGCGCCGAAGCCAAACGACTGGCGCGGGGTGATGAGAGGGAATGGGGGACGCATGAAAAACTCCAACAGTACAGCGTTTGCGCCGGGGCGCAGTCAGCCAGAAAAATAGCTCCCGTCCCGGGTCAAAAACAGCCGGGAAGAAGTGGACACGCAGGGGTGAGTTGCAATGATGGCAGATGGCTTTTACGGGTTGAAGGCGACTTTAGTCTGAAACTGACTGGCGATTCTTCGGCCTGCGATGGGCTCAAATCATGCGCTGACCAAGGGCTCACGACTGCGAAGCCCCCGGTTTCATTGGGTTTAAACGCCGTCATAGGGGTTTTCCCTATACAGCGCGGGACCCCTCTCTACGGCATTTGCGCCTTGAACGAGGCGGTTTAATCCTCCATCATCCGTCACCTGCTTATTCAATGGACGGAATTCAAGGCATGCTGGACGCCAACGCTACCCACATTACCCTTACCCTCGAAGGCGCCTCCGCCGACCTGCAAGTGCTGAGCTTCACTGGTCGCGAAGCCCTCAACGAGCCTTTCCGTTTCGACCTCGAACTGGTCAGCGCCCGCCCCGACCTCAAACTCGAAGAGTTGCTGCACAAGCCCGGCGTCCTGACCTTCGGCGCCACCGGCGAAGGCAAGATTCATGGCCTGGTGTATCGCATCGAACAAGGCGATTCCGGCAAGACCCTGACCCGCTACAGCATCAGCCTGGTGCCGCAACTGGCCTATCTGCGGCACAACCATGACCAGCAGATTTTCCAGAACCTCACGGTGCCGAAGATCATCGCCCAGGTCCTCGAAGATCGCGGCATTCTGGCCGACGCTTACAGCTTCCAGCTCAACGCCGAGTACCCGCAGCGCGATTACTGCGTGCAGTACGACGAGTCCGACCTGCATTTCATCCAGCGTCTGTGCGAAGAGGAAGGCATTCACTTCCATTTCCAGCACAGCAGCAGCGGGCACAAACTGGTGTTCGGCGACGATCAGACAGTGTTCCGCAAACTCAAGGCCGTGAGCTACCAGCAAGACTCCGGCATGAGCGCCGATAAACCGGTGATCAAGCGCTTCAACCTGCGCCTGGAAACCCGCACCACCCGCGTCAGCCGCCGCGACTACGACTTCGAAAAACCGAAGATCCTGCCCGAAGGCGCGGTCAAATCCGAGTTCGCCCCGGACCTTGAGGACTACGATTACCCCGGCCGCTTCACCACCCGCGAGCGCGGCAAATTCCTCTCGACCCGCGCCCTCGAACGTCATCGCAGCGACTACAAACTCGCCGAAGGCAAAGGTGACGAACCGACCCTGACCAGCGGCCACTTCCTGACCCTGGCCGAACACCCGCGCGCTGAATGGAACGACCTGTGGCTGCTGCTGGAAGTCTTCCACGAAGGCAAACAACCGCAAGTGCTCGGTGAAAACGTCACCAGCGACGTCACCGACAACAAAAGCGATTTCCACCAGGGCTACCGCAACAGCTTCCTCGCCACCCCGTGGGACGCGCACTACCGCCCTGCCCTCGAACACCCGAAACCCAAAGTCCTCGGCAGCCAGACCGCAGTCGTCACCGGCCCGGCCGGTGAAGAAATCCACTGCGACCAGTACGGCCGCATCAAAGTCCAGTTCCACTGGGACCGCGACGGCCAGTCCGACGACAAAACCACCTGCTGGCTACGCGTCGCCAGCGGCTGGGCCGGCGCCGCCTACGGCGGCATCGCCATCCCGCGCATCGGCATGGAAGTCCTCGTCACCTTCCTCGAAGGCGACCCCGACCAGCCACTTGTCACCGGCTGCCTGTACCACAAGGAAAACGTCGTCCCCTACGACCTGCCGGCAAACAAGACCCGCAGCACCTTCAAAACCCTCAGCTCCCCGGGCGGCAAGGGCTACAACGAGTTTCGGATTGAAGACAAAAAGGGTGCCGAGCAGATCTACATCCATGCGCAGCGCGATTGGGACGAGAACATCGAGCACGACCAGAAGATCCGCGTGGGCAATGAGCGGCATGACACGGTTGAGGCCAACACCCTGAGCGAATTCAAGGTTGAGGAGCACCGGATTACCCATCTGGATCGGGTGAGTGAGATGCGGGCGGATGATCACCTGACGGTGGGCGTGACGCAGCATTTGAAGGTCGGTACGGCGCAGTTTGTCGAGGCCGGGACGGAGATTCACTATCACGCGGGTGAGAAAGTAGTAATCGAGGGTGGCATGGAGCTGACCGCCAAGGCGGGCGGGAGTTTTGTGAAGGTGGATGCCGGTGGTGTGACCATCAGCGGGGCTGAGGTGAAGGTGAATACCGGTGGTGCGCCGGGTGTGGGGACCGGGATCGGGATTCTGGAACCTGTCATACCGTGGGCCGCAGCGAAAGACAAAGCAGGTGCCCTGCTCGTCCCGGCCGCCGCACAAATGGCCTTGGCCAAAGCCGCTCGCGCGGCCGGCGACATACGTTGCCCGATCTGCGAAGCCTGCCGCGAAGGCAAATGCGATCTGGGAGCCACAGCATGAGCGAAGTACTCAACAACTGGCTAGGCGAACAGTCCAGACTCAATCGCGTGCTGATTCTGGCACTGGACAGCCTCGCCGAACCCAATCCGGTCACCTCGTTGTACAGCGCCGGCGTCATGCAACGCTCGGTACAACTCTATCGCCGTACCGAATACGCGCAGTTCGCCGCCATCAGTCCATGGCTAACTGAACTGCAGAACCCGGGCAATGATGCTTTCCGCAAACTGCTCGATGAGCCACAGCGGAACTGGGGCTGGATCGGTAGCATGGACAAGGCTGATCTCGACAGTCTGACTCAGCACTGGATTGCCCGTATGGTCATCGACGAAGACGGCGGGCGCTCGCTGTTCCGTTTTCAAGACAACCGGGTTCTGGCCCGCTGCCTGGGCAACATGAAGGAAACCGAATGGCCGCTGCTGCTCGGGCCAATCAGCAGCGTGCTGTATTGGGACCAGGATCAGTGGAAAAGTGCAGATAACAGTAGGCCTGGGATGTATCCGGTGCCGAATCCGGCACCATGGCTGCAAGTACCCACCCCACCGGAAAGAACCCGCGAAATCTTGCGTGCCAACCTGAAGCGTTGGCTGCTGGTGAATCACGCCGAAACCGCCGCGAAACTTTCAGAAGCCCAGCCCATCCTCGAATGGCTTGAAGAGCAGATGGACCTGCTTGAAGGCTGGCGATGGAGTACTCCAGAGCAACGGGAGTTCATGTTGACCCTGCGCCTTGATCCCAAGAATGCCAAGGATATGGCTTGGCAACCCTTACCGGGGGAAACGCCGGAGGAGCATTTTGAGCGGTGCGAGCGCTTTTTCGCCCAATACAGCGATGACCTTGCACTGAATTGAATTCGAGATTGGGCGTCACCTGCTCGAAATGACCGCCACGAGACAAAGGACAATCAAATGCTTCATCGCAATACTTCCAATGGGTTTCGCAGCTTGCTGATTGGGCTGAGTGCGATTGGAGCAACTGGCTGTTCGGTTGCTCAGGAGGACAGTTTTACTTTGGTGACTGAGCTTCCGCCGGGGTTCGAGGTGAAGGGTGAAGCTATCTATACTCCTCGCACTGGAGAAACCTGCAAAGTCCCGCCAAAAAGTGGCAAGAATCATCCAGGGTCAAAAATTTTCAAACAGGAACCAAGTGAAAAAGCTCAGACAGCGCATTTTACGATCCCACTTTCAAGCTCGGGAGACGGCTGTCCTTTGGTTTTGAAGCGTTTTGATTACGAAGTAGATGCGAAATACGGTGCTGCCAGACTTAACTTAGGGCGAGATTACACCAGCATTGCGTTTGAAGACGCCAAAGCAAATAGCCAGCCCTCCCCCTCACATCTCTCATTAAAAAGAGAATGCGAGTGGTTGTTCCGCACAATCGGATCAAATCGATACATAACAAAAATATTGAAATGCAAAGCCATAGAAACTTCGCAACCCGAAAAAGACTCTGCCACCAGTTCTATTTCACGAGCTCAATTGGCTGGAAAAACGCTTACTGTAGAATTCTCCCTTTCCAAAGAGGAGCGCCCCTACATGGGCGATACGTGGATTAAATTTCCAGAGGGATGGAAGCGTTGCATGGGCGAAAATCTTGATGATCAATACGGATTTTGTCGCGGCAACACAAAAGACTTCAAGTCTTTTAAAATGCCTGACGGTCGCGAGTGCACTGTGTACCCAAACTGTACTGAATAAGGATATTTTTTATGGCATCACAAAAAACTTGCGACCCCATGTTAAGCGGAAAGTCGGAAGCATGCCCATTGCGTGGCGACTGGATCAGCTTTCAACTGGTTGATGAAAATGGCGACGGCAAGCCGTACGCTGGCCTTGGTTACGTCTTGAGCGATAGCGCTCATCAACAATATGTCGGCGTACTGGATGCAAATGGCTCGGCCAAGGTCATGAACCACTATCAAGGACCTGTTGTACTCACTGTTGACAGCCCTTACAAAGGTACGGATAACCTCTACAGTGCTCTATCTCAACGGAGTAGCTATCCTCTTCCAATTACTGAGCTCCAGGTACGAGCAGAGAAAACGCGCTTTGTAAAAAAGGATGGTACACGCGTTGAAAATAACCCTGCAAAGAATAACGCTCAGCAATTTTTTCACGTCGAAGTTAAAGACCTTGTAAGCAAATCCGCTCACTTGCCCCCTTACTCAACCAGAAAGTACCCACCAAATTTCAGCCTGCTTAAAATCATGGGCGACTTGGGATTTGGCCCAGAGGAGTCAGAGCTTCGCGGAGTTGCATTATTACCTAACAAGCATGCCGTGCTTGAGGTCAGACCATTACGTGCTTTTCGGCCAATACTTTCGAAAGACAACAAGTTCAGCGCATTGAATCTTTATCAATTGTCTTTATTTGCTGCCTTAAGCTATTGCAATTTCGGTCAATCACCAGCTGAAAACCCCAAAGATACGGTTAGCTTTCCTCTTGACCCTAGTGTCGGGAATATGTTTGCTGAAGGGATGGCTAGCTACAAGGAGCCATGGAAAGTTAACGCAGAACAGGCAAAAGCTTACTACCCTTTATATGAAGATGTTCCTTATTCGAAACGATTCGAGATTCTGCCTTTCGACCCGGCACTTTATGATCAGAACAAACCTGACTTAAATGAAAAACAAGAGCACCCTGCAAAACTGCACTTCTTTGACGACAGCAATGAAGGAACCAACACTCAAGCCTTCATAACTCATCATGACGAAATCATATTGATTGCCGTCCGGGGCACATTGGAACTTGTCGACTTCATACGTGATACCGATGCTGAGCAGATTCCCTTTGCAGCGGGTGTCGGCAAGTCTCACCAAGGCTTTTACGAGGCTTACGAAGCATTGAGTAAACTTGTCGAGATTTATCTCGGCCAATTTCACACTGGGCAAAAGATAATTATCTGCGGGCACAGCTTGGGGGGAGCAATCGCCACACTCCTTGCTGAGTCCTTGAGACGGCACCCAAATGGTTATGACATTTTGCTTTATACCTACGGCTCGCCAAGAGCCGGCGATGCCGAGTTCGTGGAGGGTGCAGCAGCTTTGGCGCATCACCGCATGGTCAACGACAACGACCCAATCCCGAGTGTTCCCGCGCCTTGGATGAACACTAGAAAAAGCGTCTGGATACCTGGACTGGTACTCAGCTTCATTACAGCGCCTCTAGGTGCTCTTATTTTCGCTCTGGGGTTGACGCGAATCGGAGGAGCACCTTATGAGCACCAAGGGGAGTTGCGCCATTTCATGCCGGTGCATTTCAAGGGGCGCGAACAATCTGCTGTGCTCTGGAACCCCGGATGCGAATCCATCGAAGAAGCCGCCTGTACACGAGCGTTGAAAAAGTTCGGCGACTTACCTGATCGTGCCATGTTTATCCAGCAACTGTTCCAGATGTCTGACCACTACATGGTCCCATCCTATATTCCAAATGCGTGGGCGACACTTCGCCGATGGCAGCAAACTCAAGATGCCGGTCGTACAGTAGTGACCAAGACTGAATACGATCAGATCTACTATCAGTTGCAGGAAATGCAGGAACGCTTGAAGGCCAAGGAGGCTGAGCTAAATCATTCTTTTCAGCCTGATCGCCGAACTGTTCTACAGCAAATCAATTCGCTCCGAGCTGAGATGGGGCGCATCGATACGTCAAGACAACGACTGCACACCCTCAGCTTCCAAAAAATCACGCCTGAAGATATCTATGGCTCAGCGACTCAAGGGCCAGAACATGACATCAATATCGAACGCTGGCTGGCGAAGAAAGAGAACAATGTAGAGGTTCAGCTGGCCATGATTCCTCAGGCGGGCAGCGCTCAGTTGAGAACCGCGTGATTTCTCTTGCTGCACAACCTGCGACAAATCATTGCCATCCTGCGCCAGCGATACAGCCCGTGCTTAATGCGTGAAACGTCCTGAACATCGCTGTGCCTGAAGCACACGGAATGCAGGGTTTCAAGCAGATCGCTGCGCGCGCGGATGTGCTGGATGGCGGGGATGCCGGGGGTTGGCTTCGGTATTGATGACCATCGGCGCGCTGTCGGTGACAACCGCTGTTGATTTGCTCGATTCAGCCAGGTCATCCCTCTCTTCCAGACAGCCGGCGTTCAGCCAGGTTAACCATCGCTTAACGCCGCAGTCCAAGACTGTACTGAACCGCACACCTCAGCTCCTGGCTGACGCCGAGTGCGGCAGGTTCGGCTGTATGGCGCCGAACGCTTATTCCGTCGCACGGGAGTCCAATTCATGAACATTCGCACGCTATTGTTTACCTCCGCCCTCGCCTGCACCGCGTTCGCCGGGCTGGCTCAGGCCAATGACACCAACGCTGCTACCCAGCCCGTTCCTTACCAGTACGGCATGCCGTTGCATGTGAACAAAGTGATCTCGCTGACCGAGCCACAGACTCAGCAGTGCAAGGTCATCACCGCCGACATGAAGTACATCGACAATGCAGGCAAGCCGGCGGAAATCACCTACCGGAAAATGTCTGACGCCTGCAGCTTCCAGAACTGACAGAAGGCTCTGATTTGCGGCTTTGCGGTAGGCGGTGAAGGGCTCGCGGGTTATGCTCGGGGTCACTTCTCACTGCCGCAAGGACTCGCCATGCAGTTGTCGTTTCGCACGTTGTCGATCATCACGTCTTTGTTGTGTTTCGTGCTCGCGCTGGCTTGGGGCTTTTTCCCGCAGGTGTTGCTGGCGATCTGGAGCATTGAGTATTCGTTCGCTGCCGGTTTTGTAGCGCGGCGCAGTGCGGTGCTGTTTGCGGCGTTGGGGGTGATGTTTTATCTGGTGCGCAGCGCGCCGCCGTCGCTGGGTCGCAATGCCCTGAGTAACGGGTTTATCGTCGGTTGTTTTGGTTTGGCGGTACTGGGTTTTGGCGAATGGCTGAACGGCCATGCTGGCCCCGGGATTCTGCTCGCGGTGCTGGTCGAGTTCGCGCTGGGCCTTGGCTTTGTGCAGGCCCGGCGCGTGACGGTCGAACTGGGTGAAACGGTGAGTTAAAGCGCTCTGGAGCGAGGACTGTAATGCTGTGGTGTGGTTTGTTGCGCCAGATCCGAACGCAGGCCGGCAATCAGTTCATTGATCTCGCGACAGCCATTGAGATGGCTGGCGTCGATACCGCTGACGTGCAGATCAACCTGGTCAGTCTGGTGGTCACCGAAGACCTTGACGGTCATCGACAGGTCTGGCGACAGCGTGCACTGGCAGCGTTTAGGCAAAAAACTGCTTTCAATGATATTGCGTAGTTCCAAGGCAGACAGAAACATGGTGAACCTCTCCTTATTGATGAAACTGCCAATCAACTCTTCACGTTGACCGCTTTTGCTGCCCCTGCACGGGTGTGTCCCCGCTGATTCCCTGGTGCGGCAAACGGTTGTACTGCGAAATGCCCATTGGAGTGTAGGCGCCCGAAGCCGGTGCGCTGCACCAAAGCGACGCATAAAACGTGCCTTTCATCGGGTCATTTCGACCCTCATGAAATCAAGCACTTGGCGCGGTGGCCAGCAGTTGGCCAGTTGCAAAATGCAAGATCGACCCTCCTGAGCACTGCAATTTGCAAGTCGACGCCAGTTTGCATTCATCGCTGATGACAGTGAGAATGCCCGACATCCACCCTACACCCGCCAGGAGGCTTTCATGGGTTCTTTACGCGCTCGCGCGACAGTCGGTCTGCTCGTTGCCGGCCTGTCTACCCTCGCCCACGCGGCCAAACTCGAAGACGTCGCGCCGTATCCCAAGGCGGAAAACGGCTTCACCCGCCAAGTCATCTACCTGCCCAAACAGGATCAGGAGGAGAACTTCCAGGTTGAAGTGCTCGCCGGCAAAACCCTGGAAGTCGACTGCAATCGCCAGCGCCTGGGCGGCGCTCTGGACGAGAAAAACCTCGAAGGCTGGGGCTATCCGTTCTACCGCCTGGAAAAAGTCATTGGCCCGATGAGCACGCTGATGGCCTGCCCACCCGGCACCGCGAAGAAACGCGCCTTTGTCCCGGTTGTCGGTGACGGCTTCATGCTGCGCTACAACAGCAAGCTGCCACTGGTGATCTACGCCCCGAAAGATGTCGAGGTGCGCTATCGCATCTGGTCGGCTTCGGACAAGGTCGGCACTGCTATTGCGGAATGACCTGAACAGGGAGCACCAAACTTGATTACCTGCCATGTGCGATACGTGATCGATCCGTACCAATTGACCGAGTTCGAGGCCTACGCCAAGGCCTGGCTGGGCATCGTCGAGCGCTTGGGCGGCACGCATCACGGCTATTTCCTGCCCTCCGAGGGCGCGAGCAACATCGCTTATTGCCTGTTCAGCTTTCCTTCGCTGGCCGATTACGAAAGCTACCGGCACATCGCGCTGACCGACCCGGAAAGCACGGCGCTGGTGGAATCACTGGTGCAGAAGAAATTCATCGTCAGCTACGAGCGCAGTTTCCTGCGCCCACTGCTGCCCTGAGTGTTATCACGCCGGGACGCCGCCGCACACCGCGGCGCGCTCGGCGACATGGCGCAGGCTGTCGAAGTTTATATTCGCGCCGGAGTCGATCGCGACGAAGGTCTGCCCGCGAACACCGGTGCGTCCCACGTATTGCTTGATGCCGGCCACCGCCAATGCCCCGGAAGGCTCGGTGATCGAGCGGGTATCGTCGTAGATATTCTTGATCGCCGCGCACAGCTCGTCATTGCTGACGGTGACCACCTCGTCCACGCAAAACCTGCACACCTCAAAACCATAAGCGCCGATCTGCGCCACCGCCACGCCATCGGCGAACGTTCCGACACTGGGCAACACAACGCGCGCATCCGCTTGCAGCGCCGCCTTCAGGCAGGCCGAGTGCTCCGATTCGACACCGATGATCCGCACCTCCGGACGCAGGTATTTGACGTACGCCGCGATGCCGGCAATCAGGCCGCCCCCGCCCACCGGAACGAAGATCGCATCCAGCGGCCCCTGATGCTGACGGAGGATTTCCATGGCAACCGTGCCTTGGCCGGCGATCACGTCCGGGTCGTCGAATGGAGAGACAAAAGTGCGCCCGGTCTGCTCGGCCAGTTGCAGCGCATGGGCCAGGGCAAACGGAAAACTCTCGCCGTGCAGCAGCGCCTCGGCACCCCGACTTCGTACCCCAAGCACCTTGAGTTCGGGGGTGGTCGAGGGCATGACGATGGTCCCCGCGATCCCCAGCTCCCGCGCTGCCAGCGCCACGCCTTGGGCATGGTTGCCCGCCGAAGCGGTGATCACCCCGCTTGCTTTCTGCGCATCGCTCAATTGCACCAGCTTGTTGTAGGCGCCACGGATCTTGAAGGAGAACGTCGGTTGCAGGTCTTCGCGCTTGAGCAGGATCCGGTTGCCCAGCGCCTCGGACAGCGCAGGCGCCGCTTGCAACGGCGTGCGCACAGCAATGTCGTAGACCGGCGCGGCGAGGATCCTTTTCACGTACTGCTCAAGCAGGGCTTGCTGGTCGGGGCTGTGCGGCATGATCGTCTCCTGACGTTTTGATCAGAACCCCGGAGACAGAAAATGAAAACCCGCCTCTAGGGCGGGTTGGGTGCTGCAGTCGTGAGCTAGCCCGCCAAATAAGGAATGGCGGTAATAATGCTTGGCTGGCAACGCAATACGGTGGAAGTCATGGGCCTGAAATTAGCCCGGCGGCGGCCGGCGAGTCAATGGCTTATTTGCGGACACCAAGGTAGGCTGGCGATTCTGCTCATCACCCCAAGGAAGGAATGCATGATGTCTGTCGCCCTGCCCCTCACTGCGTTGATTGCGTTTACTGGCTACACCGTATCGGTGATGCTCCAGGCCGAACAGTCGTTGATCGACTTCGGTATCAGCCTGATGTCGCGTCCGGACACGGCGCAGGTGGTGATTGATCTGTATCTGCTGGCGACGCTGGCCGGGGTATGGATGGTCAAGGATGCGCGAGCGCGAGGAATGTCGATCTGGTCGGTGGTGCCGTATCTGTTGCTGACGGCGGTGTTTGTGTCGATTGGGCCGTTGTTGTATCTGGTGGTGCGTGGGGTTCGGGAGCGCCGGAAAGTGATTGTGCCAGATCCAGCGGGCTGATCCTGAGCCTCCGGTGCTGCTGAAATAGCTTTCGCGAGCAAGCCCTCTCCCACAAGGGATTTGTATCAGGCACAGATCCCCTGCCAACCCGCAATCCACTGTGGGAGCGGGCTTGCTCGCGAAGGTGTCAGCTCAGGCACCGATCAATCACTGGGCCAGCCGCCGCAGCCCCAACAACATCCCCCCCGCCCCCAACAACATCACCAGCAGAAACAACGGGTAAGAAATCCACCACGGCGTGCCTGCCGTCATCATGCTGAACTCGGACATCCCGCCAATGCTCGCAATCAGGTTCAACGGCAGAAACACCACGTTGATCAACGTCAACTTGCGCAGCAGGTTGTTCATGCTGTTATTCATCAAGTTGCCGCGCGCATCGATCAGCCCCGAGAACACCGTGGAGTAGATCTCCGCCTGCTTGTAGCACTGGTTATTCTCGATGATCAGGTCGTCGATCAGCCCGATCGCTTCACTGCCGAAATGCTGTTTTTCCGCGTGATTGCGCAGCCGCGTCAGCACCGCGCCGTTGCTGTGCAGAGCATTTATGTAATAGATCAGGCTTTCGCTGAGGTTGAACATCTGCACCAGATGCTGGTTCTGCATCGAGGCGTTGAATTTCTGTTGAAGCTCGCGGGCCACCAGTTTGATCACCTTCAGATGGCCGAGGTAGTGATGGATGTTGTTGAACAGCAAATCGAGCAGCACATCCAGCGGTGCATTGAGCGGCTGGCGCGTGCCGATGCCGTGCAGCGGCGTGTCGTCGGTGGCGATCACCAGCAGTTGCCCGGGCGCGAACAGCAGGCCGCAGGACGACACCTCAAACGCCAGGCTGCCACCGCCGGAATAGTTTTCCGGACGTTTCCAGATCAGGAACAAGTGATCGGGGTGAAACTCGATTCGCGAAACCTCGTCCGGGTCCAGCGCCGAGGCCAACGCGTGTTCGTCGACCTTGTAGTGGCTGTGCAGCAAATCGCGCTCGGCCGCATCGGGATTGCTGAACAGCATCACCTCGGCGTCCAGCCGCTCGACCCGCTGCAGCGCGCCATGACTCAATGCGAAACTGCTGATCATCGGCGCTTCACCAGGCCTGGCCGCGACGCTTGAGCTCCAGCCGTCGCACGAACTCCTCCAGCACCAGTGAATACAGATCGTCCTGCAAGTAGGCGTCTTCGATACCGGCATCGAGGTTGGGGTTGTCGTTGACCTCGATCACCACCACTTTGTCGCCAGCCTGTTTCAGGTCCACGCCGTAGAGGCCATCGCCGATCAGGTTGGCGGTCTTGACGGCCAGTTCCACCACCGCTCGCGGCGCCTCGTGCACGGCCAGGGTGCGACACTCGCCGTTGATGTCCTGGCCCTTGGCTTTGTGGTTGTAGATTTGCCAGTGTCCCTTGGACATGAAGTATTGGCAGGCGAAGATCGGTTTGCGGTTGAGCACGCCGATGCGCCAGTCGTACTCGGTGTAGAAAAACTCCTGAGCCAGCAGCAACACCGAGTGCTCGAACAGTTCGGCGGTGGCTTCGAGCAACGCCTGCTGGCTTTCGACCTTGATCACTCCGCGAGAAAAACAGCCATCGGGGATCTTCAGCACCAGCGGAAAACCGAGGCGTTCGCCGACCCGCTCGAAGTCTTCCGGTCGTTCCTTGTAGAGAATTTCGGTGGCGGGCATGCCCAGTTGATGGCTGTTGAGCAGGTCGGTCAGATACACCTTGTTGGTGCAGCGCAGGATCGACGTCGGATCATCCATGACCACCAGCCCTTCGCTTTCGGCTTTTTTTGCAAAGCGATAGGTGTGGTTGTCGACGCTGGTGGTTTCGCGGATCAGCAAGCCGTCGTACTCGGCGATCCGCGCGTAATCCTTGCGTTCGATCAGCTCGACATCGATGCCCATGCGCTTGCCGACCCGGACGAAATTTTCCAGTGCCTTGGCGTTGGATGGCGGCAAGGCTTCCTGCGGATCGTGCAGGATCGCCAGGTCGTAACGCGCCACTTGTGGCGAGCGTGGCGCCCGCCAGACTTTACGGCTGAAGCCGTCCAGCGCATTGGCGAACTGGTCTTCCTGATCGTCGCGCAACTTGTGCAGCGCGCCGGACTTTATGCCTTCGATGTGCCAACCGTTAGTTCGACGAAATTCAACTAACAGAATCGGGCACGGAAACACTTCAAACAATTGCCGGGCCAGATCCTGCAGCGGCTCGATATGGGTCTTGCCGAAGTAAAGTGTCAGGGTAAAACCTTCGGTATCGCTGTAAAGGTGATGACTGAGGGCTTTTTCCAGGGTTTTATCTAGGTCGTCCAGTGCCAGACCGTAAAGCGATTTTTTCGTCAGTTCGCTGATCGTACGCACCGATGGAATTACTTTGTGGCCGCGGGCTTCAGCCAGCAGCGAGCAGTAGTAACCGTGGCCCAGGTACTTGTAGCTGCGGCACAGATTGATCACCTGCACCCGCTTGCCCGGCTCGCTGTCACGGGTTTGCTCGAGGTATTCCTGAGCCGTGACGATGTCCTCGCTGGGAAAGTACGAAGCCCAGTCTTCCTTGCGTTCGACGATAATCAACACTTGACTGGAAGTTCTGATGGCTGGATTTAAAAAAGTTGCCGCCGGCAAACTTTGCTCGGATACTTCGCGCCAATGACCCTGTACCGCTGACATAGAGATTGATCCGTTGGAGAACAAGACCATTTCTATTAAGCACGAAGTTTTTCGAAAGTCCCGTTTCGTTACGCAACTTTTACGGTGGTCATATGAATGCTGTTTTTCGTTTGGCGGTAGTTGAAGATCTGCCAGCGCTGCTGGCCCTGGAAATGCAATGTTTCACCACCGACCGGCTCACCAGCCGCAGCTTTCAATGGATGATCACCCGCGCCCATGCGCAGCTAATGGTCGCCGAGATCGACGGTCGATTGCTCGGCTACGCACTGGTGCTGTTTCATCGCGGCACCTCGCTGGCGCGCCTGTACTCGATCGCCATTGCCGGGGAAGCTCGCGGCAGCGGATTGGGCAAACAGTTGCTGCAACGTATCGAGGCCTGCGCCGTCGAGCATGACTGCGCATACCTGCGCCTGGAAGTGCGTATCGACAACCCCACCGCCATCGCGCTTTACGAGCGCAACGGCTACCGACGCTTTGCGTTGATTCACGATTACTACGAAGACCACGCCGATGCGTTGCGTCTGGAAAAGCGCATTGTTCAGCACCGTGACTCGCGCAACATCAAGGTGCCCTATTATCCGCAAACCACTGAGTTCACCTGTGGCCCGGCCTGCCTGCTGATGGCCATGGGCGCGCTGCAACCTGAGCGCTTGCTGGAGCGGCGTGAGGAATTGCAGATCTGGCGTGAAGCGACCACGGTGTTCATGACCTCCGGCCATGGTGGCTGCAGCCCCCAGGGCTTGGCACTGGCGGCCTGGCGACGGGGTTTTAAGGTGCGTTTGCAGCTGAGTATGGCCGGGCCATTGTTCCTCGATGGCGTGCGCGATGAGCATAAAAAAGACGTCATGCGCCTGGTGCACGAGGAGTTCACTGCGCAAATGCACGAAACCGACATCGATCGGCAGATTGGCACCCACCTGGATTTGCCGAAGTTGTTACAGGGTGGCGGACAGCCTCTGGTGCTGATCAGCAGCTATCGCCTGACCCGCTCCAAATCACCGCATTGGGTCATGGTGACCGACTGCGATGAAGATTTTGTGTATCTGCACGATCCGGATATCGATCACAGCCAGCATCGTCAGCCGATGGACTGCCAGCACGTGCCGGTCAGCCATGGCGAGTTTGAGAAGATGAGTCGGTTTGGTCGGGGGAAATTGCGGGCGGCGGTGGTTTTGTATGCCCGGAATGAAATCTCTGGCTGACCCGTTGTAGTGAGGGGATTTAGCGAAACGTCGCACCGCCCCGATGGCGCGCGAAGCGGGCCCTCCTGAATTTTTAAGGGCCTGCTGCACAGGCCATCGGGGATAAATCCCCTCACTACAGTTGAAACTCAGTGTCTGAAGTGAAGTTATTTCAGACCGATTTTGTACAACGAACCATCCTGCTCATCCGTCAGCACATACAGATACCCGTCCGGCCCCTGCCGCACATCGCGAATTCGTTGTTTCAAGTCGCCCAGCAAACGCTCCTCGTGCACGACCTTGTCGCCATCGAACTGCAGCCGGATCAGCTCCTGACTGACCAGCGCGCCGATAAACAGATTCTGCTGCCAAGGCTTGAAGCGGTCAGCGTCATAGAACGCCATCCCGCTGACACCGGGGGACTTCTCCCAGACATGGTGCGGATCAACCGCACCCTCGACACTCTTGCCCTTGGCTTCCGGGATCGGTTGCAGCGAATAGTTGATGCCGTGGGTCGCCAGCGGCCAACCGTAGTTCTTGCCGCGCTCAATGATGTTCACCTCATCGCCGCCACGGGGGCCGTGTTCGTTTTCCCAGATAGTGCCATTCCACGGATTGAGCGCCGCGCCCTGCGGGTTGCGCTGGCCGTACGACCAGATTTCCGGACGCACACCGGATTGGCCCACGAACGGGTTGTCATCCGGCACCTTGCCGTCGGGGAAGATCCGCACGACCTTGCCCTGCAGCTTGTCGAGATCCTGCGCGGTCGGTCGGTCGTTGTTTTCGCCCAGGGTGATGAACAGATAACCGTCGCGGTCGAACACCAGTCGTGAGCCGAAGTGGTTGCCGGTCGAGAGTTTCGGCTCCTGACGGAAGATCACCTTGAAATCGCTGATCGTCTTCAGGTCATCCGACAGCCGCCCACGCCCCACCGCCGTACCGGCCTTGTCCCCGGCACCACCGCCCTCGGCGTAGGACAGATAGACCAGTCGATCCTGTTTGAAGTCCGGCGACAGCACCACGTCGAGCAAACCGCCCTGGCCCTTGGCCCAGACCTTCGGCACGCCACTGATGGGCTCGGAACGCTTGCCGTCGGCTGTAATCAGCCGCAGGGTTCCCGGGCGCTCGGTCACCAGCATGCCCTGACGATCTGGCAGAAACGCCAGCGCCCAAGGGTGCTGAAGGCCTTGGGTGACCGTGGTGACTTCAAGGGTGCCCTGCTCGCTTTGCAACTCTTGTGGAGCAGCGGCGAAAGCTGGAGCGCTGATCAGCGCGCTGGCGCACAGCGTGGCTAGAAGGGTTTTACGCAACATGCACGATTCCTTTTGTTCATTTCAAAGGCTGACAGGGACGCAGTCCCGCCGTTCAACGGTTGCTGTCTCCATCGCGTGGCGGTGGGTTGGGGATGAATCTGGGCGGCGTACTCGGCACCGAGCGTTGCTGCTGACCATTGCCAATCCCGCCGTTACCAACGGTGGGCGTACTGGGCGTCGGCACGGTATTCGGCCCGCGAATCGCCGGCGCGCTGGGCTGCGTGCCCTGCATGCTGTTGGGATTGGCCCGGCGGATCGGGCTGTTGTAGGGATTGTTGTTGGTGCCGGTGGGACTTTGCGCCAGCAATAGCGGCGCGGACGGTGCCGCGACGTCGGCATGCGCCAGACCGGCCCCAAGGAGCAGAACGATAATGCCTGGCAGTAGTCGTTTCATGGGGTGGCCTCGCGGTGCACAGGTGATAGAGCCTTCGAGTCCACGCTACGCCCCGGGTTCGGATTTGTTAACCCGTTGCCCTTAAACAAGATGTAACACGGCTTGACCGGCAACGCCGCGCGCCACGCAAATGCCGGAAACTTTCGCACTGCGCCGCAGGTCACCTGATCATCACTTGGAGAACTCACCATGGCTCGGGCAATCTGGAAAGGCGCGATCAGTTTCGGACTGGTACACATCCCTGTCGCGCTGGTGTCGGCAACCTCTTCGCACGGCGTGGACTTTGACTGGCTCGACAGCCGCAGCATGGATCCGGTGGGTTATAAACGGGTAAACAAGGTCACCGGCAAGGAAGTCACCAAGGAGCACATCGTCAAAGGTGTGGCCTATGAAAAAGGTCGCTACGTAGTGCTCAGCGAGGAAGAGATCCGCTCGGCGCACCCGGTGTCGACACAGACCATCGACATTTTCTCCTTCGTCGATGCCGAGCAGATCCCGCTGCAAAACATCGATACGCCTTATTACCTGGCCCCGGACAAACGCGGCGGCAAGGTCTACGCGTTGCTGCGTGAAACATTGAGCAAAACCAACAAGGTCGCCCTCGCCCGTGTCGTCCTGCACACTCGGCAATATCTGGCGGCACTGATGCCACTGGAATCGGCATTGGTGCTGGTCAAACTGCGCTGGCCGCAGGAAGTCCGCGGCCTTGATGAGCTGGAGCTGGGCAGCGAAGTGACCAAACCGCAACTGGCCAAGGGCGAGTTGGACATGGCTAAACGTCTGGTGCAGGACATGAGCGGCGACTGGAGCCCGGAGGACTACAAGGACGAGTTTGAAGACAAGATCATGGCCCTGGTCGAGAAAAAGGCTCATGAAGGCAAGATCGAGGATGTCGAGACCGTGGGTGGCGAGGAGGAGCGCAAATCTGCGGATGTTATCGACTTGACCGAGTTGCTTAAACGCAGCCTGGGCGGTAAAGCGCCGGCCAAAGCGAAGGCAAAAGAAAAGCCTGCCAGTAAGCCAGCCCCGGCGAGAAAGACCAAAAAGGCCTCGGGGGAGTAATCAGATGCGGTTCCTGTCAGGAAGCTGACAGGTTGGCTTTGAGAGACTCATCGCTCCCACAGTTGAAATGCGTTCTTTCCTGAACTCACATTCCACTGTAGGAGCCAGCCTGCTGGCGATGGCATAAACAGGCGCGATACACCGGTCAGATCAAAATGAAGATCGCCAGCAAACCGCCAAAGATCGCCCATTTTTCCATGTAGTAGCGCGCGCGATTACGCTTTTTCAGCTCTTTACCACGCAGGCGAACCTTGTAGATTTTGGTAAACAGGCGATTGATCCCACCGGTACGGTCGCCCGCATCGTTCGGTGCACCCGCCGCGGACATCACGGTACGGCTGAACCAGCTGTTGAACGCCGCCGCCCAGCGATATTTCATCGGGCGCTCGATGTCGCAGAACAGGATGATGCGGTTCTTGTCGGTGGTGTTTTCGGCGTAGTGGATGTAAGTCTCATCAAACATCACCGCTTCACCGTCGCGCCAGTGGTAGCTCTCGCCGTCGACATTGATGTAGCAACCGGCATCATTCGGCGTGTCGAGACCCAGGTGGTAGCGGTACGAACCGGCATACGGGTCACGGTGGCGAACCAGTTTCGAACCCGGTGGCAGCTCGGCGAACATTGCGGCCTTGATCGAGCCGATGCTCTGCACCAGCTCAGTGGTGCGCGGGCACAGCTTCATCGCCGACGGATGGCTCTCGCCGTACCATTTCAAGTAGAAACGCTTCCATCCACTTTTGAAGAACGAATTGAAACCGACGTCATCGTACTGATTCGAGCGCTTGATCTCACCGGCGCGCAGCAGGTTCTGCCCTTCCTGGCGAATTTCTTCCCAATGCGCCTGCAACGGGCTCAGGTCCGGAAACTCGGACGGATCGAGATACGGTTTGTTCGGCTTCTTCGAAAACAGGTAAAGGAAGCAGTTGATCGGGGCCAGAAACGTCGAGTGATCGCTCAGTTGACGGCCCAGTTTGTGACGCACACGTCCACGAAGGTGAACGTATGCAATCGAAATGACATAAATAGCGGCAATGATGAGTTTCACGGAAATCGTCACACGTCAAAAGTGAACAAACTGCGCGCCTGCCGGCCAGAGGCCCAGGGTCTGATGCAGTGGCATGAATACAAATACTATCCCGGTGGCACTTCCTTGAGCCCATGCCGTTAGCGGCTATTGGGTAATCGGATGGCATTTTAGCCATACTTTGTAACCAATAGTGAACCTGATCTGTGAAAAACTGTCCGCTGAATCTGCCAAACAGCAGGCGCGACGTCATCGCCCTATCGTTTAAAGAGCCAGACCAGTACAATCGCCGCCAAACTTTACGCGCCCCCCTTGGTTGATGACGGGACTATCCCGCTTCAGCGCACTTTGACTCGGGCCAAGCGCTCCAGCCGCACCCTCGCTACTCAGAATGCTTCGCAGGAAAAACCTTTGATTTCTACAGCTAACATCACGATGCAGTTCGGCGCCAAGCCGCTCTTCGAAAACGTTTCGGTCAAATTCGGCGCGGGCAACCGCTACGGCCTGATCGGCGCCAACGGTTGCGGCAAGTCGACCTTCATGAAAATCCTCGGCGGCGACCTCGATCCGTCCGGCGGTCAGGTCATGCTCGAGCCGAACGTCCGTCTGGGTAAATTGCGCCAGGACCAGTTCGCCTACGAAGAATTCACCGTGATCGATACTGTGATCATGGGTCACGAAGAGCTGTGGAAGGTCAAGGCCGAGCGCGATCGCATCTACTCGCTGGCGGAAATGAGCGAAGAAGACGGCATGGCCGTGGCCGAGCTGGAAACCGAGTTCGCCGAGATGGACGGCTACACCGCAGAATCCCGCGCCGGTGAACTGCTGCTGGGTCTGGGTATTCCGCTGGAACAGCATTTCGGCCCGATGAGCGAAGTCTCGCCAGGCTGGAAACTGCGCGTATTGCTGGCGCAGGCGCTGTTCTCCGATCCGGAAGTGCTGTTGCTCGACGAACCGACCAACCACCTGGACATCAACACCATTCGCTGGCTGGAAAACGTTCTGACCCAGCGTAACAGCCTGATGATCATCATCTCTCACGACCGTCACTTCCTGAACAGCGTGTGCACGCACATGGCTGACCTGGATTACGGCGAGCTGCGCCTGTTCCCGGGCAACTACGACGAGTACATGACCGTGGCGACCCAGTCCCGCGAGCAACTGCTGTCGGACAACGCCAAGAAGAAAGCGCAGATTTCCGAGCTGCAATCGTTCGTCAGCCGCTTCTCGGCCAACGCCTCGAAAGCCAAACAGGCCACTTCCCGCGCCAAGGCGATCGACAAGATCCAGCTGGCTGAGGTCAAGCCGTCCAGCCGCGTCAGCCCGTTCATCCGCTTCGAGCAGAACAAAAAGCTGCACCGTCAGGCGGTCATGGTCGAAAAAATGGCCAAAGGCTTCGACGGCAAGCCACTGTTCAAAGACTTCAGCTTCCAGGTTGAAGCCGGCGAGCGCGTAGCGATCATCGGCCCGAACGGTATCGGCAAAACCACCCTGCTGCGTACCCTGGTCAACGAACTGACCCCGGATGCCGGTAGCGTCAAGTGGACCGACGCCGCGGAACTGGGCTACTACGCTCAGGATCACGCGCACGACTTCGAAGACGACGTGACGCTGTTCGACTGGATGGGTCAGTGGACTCAGGGCGAGCAGATGATTCGCGGCACTCTGGGCCGCATGCTGTTCTCCAACGACGAGATCCTCAAGTCGGTCAAAGTGATTTCCGGTGGTGAGCAAGGTCGCATGCTGTTCGGCAAGCTGATCCTGCAAAAGCCGAACGTGCTGATCATGGACGAACCGACCAACCACTTGGACATGGAATCGATCGAGGCGCTGAACCTGGCGCTGGAAAACTACCCGGGCACGCTGATCTTTGTCAGCCACGACCGTGAGTTCGTATCGTCCCTGGCGACGCGCATCATCGAGCTGAGCGCCAACGGCGTGACTGACTTCAGCGGCACTTACGATGACTACCTGCGTAGTCAGGGTGTGGTGTTCTAAGAGCAGCTTCGAGCCTCCAGCTTCAAGCTTCAAGCGAAAGCCCTGTCGGTGTGACAGGGCTTTTTGCATTTCGGAGCCAATATTTATGCGGGCACCAACACCATCGCGAGCAGGCTCACTCCTACATTTGAAATGCGCCCCCTCCTGTAGGAGTGAGCCTGCTCGCGATGAGGGCACCAGCAACAATCGGAATAGCCGGGAAAAATAGTTAGCCTGCTTCCTTTTATTTCAACGCCAAGCCATGATGCCCACTCTCCCACCGCCGCCCGCGAACGAGTCCACATGTCTGCGCAGCAACCGCCTCCGCAAAGCTCCCTGGCGATCACCCTGCAGATCGTCTCCATCGTGTTTTATACCTTTGTCGCCTTCCTGTGCATCGGCCTGCCGATCGCGGTGCTGCCCGGTTATGTGCATGAGCAGCTGGGTTTCAGCGCCATTATTGCCGGGCTGGTGATCGGCTCGCAGTATCTGGCTACCCTGCTCAGTCGGCCGATGGCCGGACGCATGTCGGATACGCTGGGTACCAAACGGGCGATTGTTTTTGGCTTGTCGGGGATTGTGCTCAGCGGGCTGCTGACGCTGATCTCAACGCTGTTGCAGGACTTCCCGATGCCGAGCCTGATCATTCTGATCGTCGGGCGCCTGCTGCTCGGCGTGGCACAGGGCTTAATCGGGGTCGGTACCATCAGTTGGTGCATGGGCCAGGTCGGTGTCGAACACACGGCGAGGTCGATTGGCTGGAACGGCATCGCCTCTTACGGCGCGATTGCGATTGGCGCGCCACTGGGCGTGGTGATGGTCGCCGACTACGGCTTTGCCAGCCTGGGTATCGCCTTGTCGATATTGGCCGCGGGTGCCTTGGTGTTGGTCCGCAATAAACCATCGGTGCCGGTGGTACGCGGCGAACGGCTGCCTTTTTGGGCGGTGTTCGGGCGGATTGCACCGTATGGGGCCAGTTTGACTCTGGCGTCGATCGGCTACGGCACGCTGACAACCTTCATTACCCTTTATTACCTCAACCGTGGCTGGAGCGGCGCAGCGTATTGCCTGACGGTGTTCGGTGTATGTTTCATCCTGTCGCGGCTGCTGTTCATTTCGGCGATTAGCCGTTTTGGCGGCTTCAATTCGGCAATTGCCTGCATGAGCGTCGAAACCGTCGGACTGGTGTTGCTATGGCTGGCGCCCTCTACCGCATTCGCCCTGATTGGCGCGGGACTGGCGGGGTTTGGCTTGTCGCTGGTGTATCCGGCGCTGGGGGTCGAGGCGATCAAGCAGGTGCCCAGTTCCAGCCGTGGCTCGGGATTGGGGGCTTATGCGGTGTTCTTTGATCTGGCGCTGGCGATTGCCGGGCCATTGATGGGCGCGGTGGCGTTGAATCTGGGGTATGCGTGGATTTTCTTCAGTGCGGCGCTGTTGTCAGTGATCGGGCTGGGGTTGACCTTGGTACTCAAGCGCCACTCGACATCCTGAAATTACGTACAAATCACTGTGCGAGCGGGCTTGCTCGCGAAGGCGGTGGGTCAGTCAAAATATAGAGTGACTGATCTATCGCATTCGCGAGCAAGCCCGCTCCCACAGGGGGATTGAGTCGTTTATTGATCCGCGGTCTGCATCCCCGCCCGGCTCGGCTTGCCCAGCGTGCGCGAGAAGAACTGCCCGGCCTCGGAAATCAGGTTGCGGTGAATATCTTCGCGATCCACGCCGTCAGCATCGGTGCACAGCGCCGGCATCGCACGAATCTGCTCTTCATTGCACGGCGCCATGAACACGAAGTGCCCTGCCCCGGCCAATAACTTGAAGTCCGGCGCGGTCGGCAGTTTGCGCGCCAGAGCCGCGGCGTTTTTGTCGAAGGCCACCAGTTTGTCGCCATCGCCGCTGTACAGCAGCACCGGCACATGCACATCCGCCAGGGTGCTACGGCCGAATTTCAGGCTCAGCGGCGCCATCAGCAGCAAGGCATGCACGCGCGAATCGGCCACTGGCTGCAAATCGTCGCGGTCGACGATCAGTTCACCCTGGGTGTTGCAGGCATCATGGTCGTCAGGGCGTTCCTGGCAGTAGCGGCGCAGACGATCCAGATCCGGCTGCGCGCCGGAGAGAATCAACGCGGTTTCGCCACCTGCCGAATAACCAATGACCCCGACCTGATCAGCGTTGACGAACGGCGAGAGCATCGGGTCGCCGAGGGTCGCGGTGATCGCTTCGGAAATCTGGATCGGCCGCCCATACAGATTGCTCAGGGTGCCGAGGCGGCTGTGGTCTTTGGAGTTGTCGCCGGGATGAATCACCGCGACCACCACAAAGCCCTTGCGTGCCAGCGAGGTGGCGAGGTCATGCAGCGCCAGCGGCGTTCCGGTGTTGCCGTGAGACAGCATCAGCATCGGAAAACGACCGATGGCCACCTTGGTGTCAGCGCCGGCCTCGACGGTGTAACCCTCAAGCAGGCTGCTGTGTTCGCGGTCGCTGGAAGGATAGAAGGCGATGGCGCGCATCGGTTGCAGATCCAGCGGATCGAGGAATGTCATTTCGTGGTAACCGACACTCCAGACAGGGTGTCGCCCGGGCGCGGCATGCACTGAACCGAGGCTGCCGAGCAGGCAAATCAGTAACGTTGCACAAAGACGCATCATGGGATGGCCCACCCTGTGTTACTCAATCGAAAGATCCTTTGTGTTCCGACACGCCCCAAACCCTGAGGTTCGGAGATCCGGCGCAACGGTGCACTCAGACGTTGATCGTTTGACTGCATAACCCGGGCCAGATTATGCAACAGTCAGAAACAAAAAACTCCGCATCTGGCCCTTGCAGAACCAGAATACAGAGTTTTTTGAGGGGCTACCTGAACGGCAGCTGGTCTTTACGCAATGCTTACGCGGCGGCGAACAACTGCTCGCTGATCTTCGCCTGAGCAGCGCTCATCGCGTTGTTGCGCACTTCTTCACCGTAGGCCAGACCTTCGGCACGGACGATTTCGATGTCGGTGATGCCGAGGAAGCCCAATACCAGCTTCAGATATTCCTCGTGAGCGATGCCGCTCGCCTGACCGGCATGGATGCCGCCGGAGGTGGAGACGATCACCACTTTCTTGCCACCGCACAGGCCTTCAGGGCCGGCTTCGGTGTAGCGGAAAGTCTGGCCGGCAACGGCGACGCGGTCGATCCAGGCCTTGAGCTGGGTCGGCACGGTGAAGTTGTACATCGGCGCGGCAATGACGATGGCGTCGGCAGCGATGAATTCGGCCAGGGTCGAGGCGCTCAGTTCGGCTTCGTGCTGTTGTGCGGCGTCGCGCAGCTCAGCAGTGGTACCGGCAGCCACCAGGGTGGTCGACGAGAAGTGACTGATGGCGTCGGCGGCCAGATCGCGGTAGGTGACCACGGCGGTTGGCTCGGCGGCTTGCCAGGCTTTGACGACTTGGCTGCTCAACTGACGGGAAGCGGAGTTGTCGCCCAGAATGCTCGAATCGATGTGCAGCAGTTTCATGTGGAATCTCCTGTAAAGAATCGCCGGCGGCGACGGAATGGAGACAATCCTACGGAAGAAACCAATAGCTGATTAGCCGCCGACAATGCGATAGTTCGTCCCACTGATAGAACGGTGGGCTTTTCATGCAGGATCTCAATGATCTCTACTATTTCGCCAAGGTGGTCGAGGCCGGTGGCTTCGCGGCGGCCGGGCGTTTGCTGGGCATTCCCAAGTCCCGCCTGTCACGACGCATCGCCGAACTCGAAGAGCGCCTCGGCGCCCGTCTGCTGCAACGCACCACGCGCCAGTTGAACCTGACCGCGGTTGGCGAGCGCTACTTGCGCCACTGTCAGGCGATGTTGCTGGAAGCGGAGATGGCCGACGAAGCGGTCGCCAGCATGTCCAGCGAGCCACGTGGCCGCCTGCGCGTATCCTGTCCTACCGGTCTGGCGCGGGAAATGTTGCCGTGGGTGATCAGCGAATTCCTCGGCAAATTCCCTCAGGTGCAACTGGAGGTGGTGCTGCTCAATCGCCGGGTGGATCTGGTCGCTGAAGGCTTCGACGTGGCCCTGCGTGTACGCGAGTTGGGCGATGAAGATCCGTTGCTGGTCACCCGGCGTCTGCGCCAGGCACAAATGGTCGTGGTGGCCAGCCCGGCTTTTGTCGAGGGCAAAACCATCACTCATCCGCAGGACTTGAAGAACCTGCCGGTGCTCGGCGCGCTGGAGGCCGATCGCATGGTGCATGTGCGCTTGCTGGATGAGCAAGGCAACAGCGTCGAACTGAACATGGAGGCGCGGTTGGGCATCGATGACTTCATCGTGCGCAAGGCCTGTGTGCTCGCCGGCCAGGGTTTTACCCTGCTGCCGATGATGTATTGCGAAGCCGACCTTGAGAGCGGCGCGCTGGTGCAACTGTTGCCCGAGTGGTCGTTGCCCGGCGGCTGGTTGCAGGCGGTGTATCCGCATCGACGCGGGGTGATGCCGGCGGTGCGGGCATGGATCGATCATCTGGTCGAATCGTTCAATGCGTGTGGGGAGCGGTTGTTATGAACAAGGGAAAAATGAACGAAGCGGATGTCGCTGCCTTCTGCCTGGCCTTGCCGGGTGCGCGGGAGGATTACAAATGGGGCGGCGTGCGGGTGTTCTCGATTGCCGGCAACAAGATGTTTGCCCTGCAAGGGCTGCGCGGGGATTCATTGGCGTTCAAGGTCGACAAGGATCTGTTTCTCGGCCATTGCGACCGCCCGGGCATTCACCCTGCGCCTTATCTGGCGCGGGCGCAGTGGATCATCATGCACCCGCCCTACCCGCTGGGTGCCGAGGAATTGCGGGCATTGCTGCAGCGTTCGCACCAGTTGGTGGTGGGCAAGTTGCCGAAGAAGACCCAAATCGGATTACTGCTGTAAACCCGATCCTGTAGGAGTGAGCCTGCTCGCGATAGTGGTGTGTCAGTCGACATATCCTTGACTGATGCGACGCCATCGCGAGCAGGCTCACTCCTACAAGAGGATTTGTGGTGATTTAGAACAGTGAAAGCAGGTTCGAACCGAGAAACAACTGATCGATCCAGAACACCTGATGCAGCGCCACAATCACCCAGAACAGAATCTGAAACGACACCTTGCGCGTCTTGTGCCGGAATACCTGTTGGGCGATCAGCGCGCCGGGCCAGCCGCCGGCCAGTTCCAGCGCATGCAGGATGTTTTCCGGTGTGCGCCACGCATCGGCGCGGGCCTTGCGCTTGTCTGCCCAGTACATGAAAAACGCCAGCACGCTGACCACGCCATAAGCAGTCAACGGCACCAGCGAGATGCCACGTAGCCACATCGACAGCGAGCCGAACAGCGGCAGCGCGCACACGATCAGCAGCACCGCCAGTTTCAGTTTCAGATGCTGAATGCCGCCACCGGACGGTCGTCCATCCGGGCGGCGCGCGCGGGAATCACTCATGGTTTCGCCGCCGACCAATCCACCCAGCCGAACTGCCAGGTCGCCAGAATCACCAGACCGAAAACAATCCGGTACCAGGCGAATGCCGCGTAACTGTGGCTGGCGATGAACTTGAGCAGACCGCGCACGGCGATCATGGCGAAGATGAACGCGGTGATGAAACCAATGGCGAACACCGGGAAGTCCGCCGGCACAAACAGATGGCGATACTTGTAACCGGAGTACACCGCCGCACCGACCATGGTTGGCATCGCCAGGAAGAACGAGAACTCGGTCGCAGTCTTGCGCGACAGGCCAAACAGCAGGCCGCCGATGATCGTCGAGCCGGAACGCGAGGTGCCGGGGATCATCGCCAGACACTGGGCGAAACCGACTTTCAGCGCGTCCTTCCAGGTGATCTCGTCCACGGTTTCGGCGTGCACTTCATGTTGCCGACGCTCGGCCCACAGCATGATCACACCGCCCACCACCAGCGCGGTCGCGACGGTGATCGGATTGAACAGGTATTGGTGAATCAGGTCGGCAAAAATCACCCCCAGCACCACCGCCGGCAGAAACGCGATCAGCAGGTTGGCAGTAAAACGCCGTGCACTCGGCTGGGTCGGCAAGCCGATCACCACGTCGAGAATCTTGCGGCGAAACTCCCAGACCACCGCAAGGATCGCGCCGAGCTGAATAATGATGTTGAACGCCATGGCCCGTTCGCCGCCGAACTCGAGCAGGTCGGCAACAATGATCTGGTGTCCGGTACTGGAAATGGGCAAAAACTCCGTCAGCCCCTCTACAACTCCAAGAATCAGTGCCTGCAAGGCGGTCCAAAGATCCATCAATCCCCCAAAGAGCGATGCACGCGGGCATGCCCCGATAATATTTTTCTAACGTTCACTGCGTTCAGCGTAGCTGTACCGATTCCGCGCGCACAGGATCCACACGAAACGGTCAAAATTCCGTGAAATATCAATTCGGATTCAGGTTTTCACGCGCGGGGCCGAAATCCTAACAGACAAGCCTTAATAGTGCTGCGGCGTTATACGACTTGGGTCGCGTATGCCTGACCACGCAAACGTGGTTGGATGCTGGCGTTGATTTATTACAAGAAAAAGAAATCGGAGTGACAGCGTTATGAACAGCTTGCGCAGTGTGTCGATCAGCCGACGCTTGTGGCTCATTTTGATTGTGGCGGTGGTCATGTTGTTGACCTTGGGCGTGTTGATGCTCAAGCAGATCCACGATGACCTGTACCACGCCAAGGCGCAGAAAACCCAGCATGTGGTGCAGACCGCCAGCGGCCTGCTGACCTATTACCACGACCTGGAAACCGCTGGCACCCTCACCCGCGACGCCGCACAGAAGCAAGCGCTGACCGCCATTCGCGGCCTGCGCTACGACCAGAGCGATTACTTTTGGATCAACGACCTCACCCCCGTGATGGTCATGCACCCAACCAACCCCAAACTCGAAGGCCAGAACCTTTCGGCGATCCGCGACCCAGACGGCTTCGCGGTGTTCAACGAGATGGTCGCGATCGCCAAAAACAAAGGCGCCGGCATGGTCAATTACCGCTGGCCCAAGCCCGGTGCCAGCGAACCGGTGGCGAAAACCTCCTACGTGAAACTGTTCGAACCGTGGGGCTGGGTGCTCGGTTCCGGGGTTTACGTCGATGATGTGCAGAGCGAGTTCCGGGGGCAGTTAATCAAGGCTTCAGTGATTGGTTTGGTGATCGCCGTGATCATGGCCCTGCTGGTGATTTTGATTGCCCGCAGCATCGTCCGTCCGTTACAGGAAACCGTGAACGCCATGGCCAACATCGCCAGCGGCGAGAGCGACCTGACCCGCAGCCTCGACACCCACGGTCAGGACGAAGTCACGCAACTGGCGCATCACTTCAACGCCTTCACCGCCAAGTTGCGCCGGGTCATCGGTGACCTGCAGGTTTCGGCCAGTGCGCTGGGTCAGTCGTCCAGTGAACTGGGCAACGATGCGACTCAGGCCCAGCAGCGCAGCCAACAGCAATCGCAGCAGATGGAACTGGTGGCGACCGCGATCAACGAAGTCACCTACGGCGTACAGGACGTAGCGAAGAACGCCGAACATGCTGCCGCTGAAATGCGCGATGCCGAAGCTCAGGCGCAGCAGGGCCAGATCAACATCGACGGCAGTCTGCAACAGATCGACAAGTTGTCCGGAACCATTGACCAAGCGGTCGAAGTGATTCGCACCCTGGCGGCCGAAAGTACGCAGATCGGCAGTGTGCTGGAGGTGATCCGCTCGATTGCCGAGCAAACCAACCTGCTGGCGCTCAACGCGGCCATCGAAGCGGCCCGCGCCGGGGAACAGGGCCGGGGCTTTGCGGTGGTGGCCGATGAAGTGCGGTTGCTGGCGCAGCGCACGCAAAAGTCGACGGCGGAAATCCAGAGCATGATCGAACGCCTGCAGAATCATTCCGAAGCGGCGGTGAAAGTCATTGGCGACAGCAGCAAGGCCTCGCAACTGACCATCGAACAGGCCGGCCTCGCCGGTGCCAGCCTTAACGCGATCGGCCAGGCGCTGCGCAATCTCAACGGCCTGAATGCCTCGATTGCCAGCGCCACACTGCAACAGGCGCATGTGGTCGAGGACATCAACCAGAACGTCACGCAGGCCGCCGGTCTGTCGCACAGTACGGCGCTGGCGGCGGAGCAGTCGAGTGCGGCGAGCGTCAAGCTTGGGCAGTTGAGTGAACAGCTGAACCAGCTTCTGCGCCAGTTCCGCGTCTGACCCCGCTCCCCCTGTAGGAGTGAGCCTGCTCGCGATAGCGTCGTATCAGTCAACCACAGAGCGGCTGACCCACCGCCATCGCGAGCAGGCTCACTCCTACAGGTTTTTGGGTACAATCCGCTCCCTCCTCAACTCCCCCAAGGAACCCCCATGTCCGGGCTTGAACTGTTTGCCGCCGCCCTCGGTGTGATCGCCGTCTGGCTGACGGTCAAACAGAATCCGTGGTGCTGGCCGATCGGGCTGGTCATGGTGTTGCTGTACAGCTGGATTTTCTATGACGTGAAGCTGTACTCGGACATGTTGCTGCAAGTGATTTACGCCGCGCTGCAAGTCTACGGCTGGTGGCAATGGACCCGCGCCGGGACGATGCATGACGGCCGTGAAGTCACGCGTCTGGATCGGCGCTCGATCCTGCTCGGCCTGAGTATCGGGGCACTGGGCAGCCTGCTGCTCGGCACGGCCATGGCGCACTGGACCGACGCGGCGCAGCCGTGGCTCGATGCCGCGCTGACGGCGTTCAGCCTGGTTGCGCAATTGTGGATGGCGCAGAAACGTCTGCAATGCTGGGCGCTGTGGTTCGTGCTGGATGTGATTTTCGTCGGCCTGTTTCTTTATAAGGGCTTGTACCTTACTGCCGCGCTGTATGCCCTGTTCACCCTGATTGCGCTGCAAGGCTGGCGCGAATGGCGCGCCGATCCGGCGTTGCAGCGATGAAGGTAGTTGTCCTCACCGGCCCGGAATCCACCGGCAAGAGCTGGCTGGCCGCTGGCCTTCAGGCGCGCTTCGGCGGCCTGCGGGTGGACGAATACGTGCGCTGGTTCATCGAGCAGAATCCACGCGATACCTGCCTCAACGACATCCCCGCTATCGCCCGTGGGCAGTTGCAATGGGAGGATCAGGCACGGGCGCAGCAACCGCAATTGCTGATTCTCGATACCCATTTGCTGAGCAACATCCTCTGGAGCCAGACCCTGTTTGGCGACTGCCCGGCGTGGCTGGAACCCGAGCTGCTGGCCCGGCATTACGACCTGCATCTGCTGTTGTCGCCGGAGCAGATCGACTGGACCGACGACGGCCAACGCTGCCAGCCGCAGCTCAGTGAACGCATGGCGTTCTTTCAGGCCACCCGAGACTGGCTGGAACAACAACGGCAACCGCTGCAGATCATTCAGGGCGATTGGGATGAGCGGCGGTCTCAGGCTTTCGAAGCCGTGGCGCGTTTAATGGCTGGTTGACCTGGCAAACAGCTCCTTTCGGAGTCCAAGTGTCCATTCTTGAAACACCCGACCCCGCGCAAAGCAGCCGTTTAAATGGCCTTCATCATTCTGAAAGGGCATCTGTTACGCCAGTGAAACAGTCCCCGGCAAACCCTTGTTCCAGAGCTTTGCACCGCCCCTGCCCCCGCCGCTGTCGGCGTGACTGTTTCAGCGCTGAAACAGGTTATGTATCAAGATTGCGTGCCGCAGCGCCAACCCGTTGAAAACAATAGACAACTAAAAAGCGGCACAGCTTTCGCTCTCTCCTTCCCAACGCTGACAAGAGCCAGCCCACTGAAGAAGGAATTGCCGCCGTGGGGAATATCAATAAAGGCCTGACCTGCCTTCTGCTGATTGGATCAGCCGCCAGCACATTCATCAGTTTCAACGTTCAGGCCGAAGGCAATGGCGTGATCGTTCTCAACCGCGACGTCCAGCCTATTGCAATCGGGCGCAGCGGTGGCAAAGACCCGTATCCAACCACGGTCAACGCCAACCCTTCCGATCGAATCCATCAAGCGATGACCAGCACCGAACTCAGTGACGGCGATTTTGCCAGTGTCGCCAGCGGCGCTTCGATCCGCAGCAACATGATCACGCCGAACTCGGACATGCCCGGCATGAACGTGCTGACCAACCCCAACGGCCTGCCTGGCATGAGTGCCGGTCACGGCGGCGGCGGTGGCGGCACGATCTCCAACACGATCAATCGCTCGCTGAGCACCGGTCTGGCGCCGCTGACTCGCATGGCTGGAGGTCAATGAGATGAATCGTTCCCTTCTGCTGCTTGCCCTCTTCAGCTGTGCCAGCGTCATGGCCGATCCGAGTTCCGTGAACAACGCAGACATCCAGGATACCGGTGTGCAGTATCGCGGCAACTTCAATGTCAACCAGGCCGCCGGCGACCAGATGCAACAGACCAACACCAAAGCGATCGCCATTGGCACCAATGCCAGTGCCACCACCATCGTCAGGCAAAAGCTGGATACCCCTGCCAACCCGTCGATGAACGCCAGCGCCACCATTGGCGGCACCTCTTTCAGTAATGGCAACGGGATCCTGGGCGTGAACCAGGGCGCCGGTGCCAACAACCAGATGGCCAACGTGACGCGCGTCAGCATCAGTGCTGCCCCGCAAAGCGTTGACGACAGCGCCCTGTCGCAACAGAACGTGGCGCTTTTACCGAGCTCAGGAGCAACTGGCACCTCACCCGGCAGTCGCCAGGTCACGACAAGTGATCAGGCCTTCACCGGCAGCCGAGGGGTGATTCAGGTGAACCAGAGTGCCGGGGTGGGGAACCGTATGGCTAACACCCTGAGCATCCGGGTCGCTGACTGACCCAAACAACAAAAGCAGTGCAATTAGAAAGTACCAACACTTAACCAACTAATAAGCACGATGGAGAAACACCATGAAAACTACAATGGCTCTCAAACCACTGGTTTTCGCACTTGCAGCAGTAATGGCAATGGCGGCTCAAGCAGGCGGCAATGATCATGGTAACAACGGTGGTCACGGTCACAACCCTCCTCCACCAAAAGGCCCTACCCTGGAAGAACTGCTGCAAATCGGCGCAGGTGCCGGTGCTGCAGTGCTCGACGTGCAAAACAACGGCGGTAACACCGTCCTGAACCAGGGCACCCAGAACAACGCCGGCATCAGTGGCTCGCTTAACGGCGCCAACGGCAACATCGGCGCCAACAACGTGGCCGGTGACGGCAACCAGCAAGACAACGCCGCGGCTCTGGCCACTGCTGACGAAAGCTTCATCTTCGGCTCTGCGGTGTCCGCTTCCAGCGCCACTCAAGTCAACAGCAACAACACCGTTGGCAACTACTCCAGCACCAACAACGCCGGCATGAACAACGTCGGCAACAGTGGCTCGGGCAACATTGGCGTGAACAACGCTGCCGGCAACTTCAACCAACAGAAAAACAACCTGGCAATCGCTGTGTCCGGTGGTCGTGTAGCGCAAGCCGCTGCTGCTGCCAACCAAAGCACTACCGGTCTGCAAGTCGGCAACAACGGCACTCAGACCTACAAAAAAGACACCCTCACTGGCACTGTCGCCGCCGTCGGCGTATTCGGCGCCGTGGGCGAAGCTACCATCAAAGGTGACAGCCACGGCGGTGGCGGTTATGGCAACGACGACAAAGGCCATGGCGGCAATGGCGGCAGCAAAGATCAGAAAGCCACCTTCGAAGCTGTGGGTGCCTTCGGTCTTGCTGGTGTAACCACGCAACAAGTGCTGACCCCAGACGGCTGGAAAAACCCAGTTACCAACAACGCCAGCATGACCAACGTGGGCAACAACTGGTCGGGTAACGGTGGCTTCAACAACGCTGCCGGTGTTGGCAACCAACAAAGCAACTCGCTGTCCATCGCTGCAGGTTGCAAAGCCTGCATGTAATCGCGATCGAAACGAAAGCCCCGGAAACGGGGCTTTTCCTCAGTCCGCAAAGGCGTATCGATCATGCGTAAGACTGCCTTTATCGCCCTGCTTTGCCTGTCCGGCCTGACCCAGGCTGCCCAGATGCCCGTCGCTGCCCTGCCCGGCGGCGTACTCGTCTACAAGAACGTGCAAAGCATTCGTGAACGCAAGTTTGCCGACATCGTCGAACAAAAAACCGATTTCAGCTGCGGCGCCGCCGCGCTGGCCACGGTACTGCGCCAGGCTTATTGGCTCGACGTCGATGAAGAGCACATCATCAAAGGCATGCTGGTCAACGCTGACCAGGACCTTGTTCGTACTCAAGGTTTCTCCATGCTGGACATGAAGCGCTACATAGAAAGCATCGGCATGCGCGCCAGGGGCTACAAGATTCCACCGGAAAAACTCGACGACGTAACAATCCCGGTGGTGGTACTGATGGAAATTCGCGGCTACAAGCATTTCGTGGTGCTGCAGCGTTCGGACAAGGATTGGGTTTATATCGGAGATCCCGTCTTAGGCCATAAACGCTACGCCCATGATGACTTTGTCAAAGGTTGGAACGGCATCGTCTTCGCCATCGTCGGCCCCGGTTATGACAAAACCAATGCATTGCGCATGCCGCCGACCCCGCTGACCGCGAAGAACAAGCTGGATAACTTCAACCCTGTCAGAGATGCCGAATTGATGGACTTCGGGTTCATACAGAGCGACTTCTTTTAATCGCCGATTATAAAGAATGGGGCTGGATGTCCCGGGAGCAGCAGATGAAAACCTCATACTGGCTGGCCGCCGCCTGCCTGGCAGCGAGCGCGTCAGGCTATGCCAATGCAGGATTCAAACCCATCGAAGTTCAGGATCAGGAGCTGTCCCAGCTTCGTGGTCGTTACGTCATGCCGGGGCGGATCATCAGCTTCGGCATTGTCATGAGCAGTACCTGGCGCAACGCCAGCGGTGATCTGATCGGCGCTGCGACGTCGATGCAAATCCAGGCCGCCACGATCAAACCGGAATTCTATGTCTCGACTATCAAGGAACAGGGCAACGGCAGCACCCCGACGCCGGGCACTGGCAATGTCATTGGTGGCGCGGCACTCAACAGCAGCCAGGGCGTGACCCAAAGCGTACGCGCCGCCGGCGACGGCAACACCGCCAGCAACAATGTGGCCATCAATGTAAAAGAAGCCAACACCCCTCCTCCGCTGGCACCCGCACAAGGCCAGGCCCTGATGGCCGGGCAGACTATCGGGGCCAGCAATGCCGCTGGCAGTGTCGCCGTTTCGGCCACCAACAGTGGCGTGCAAATGGCCATTCAGGCCTCGGGCAATCAGGGCACCGCCCTGCAACAAGTGGCCCAGGGTGGCCTGCTGCAGAACACCCGCCTGCTCGGCAGCGCCAACGTGGTCAACAACATGACCCAACTCAATGTTGTGCTTAACAATAACGGCATCAGCCCCGGCGCACTGGACTGCAACCTGACTCAACTCAGGGCACTACGCAATATCGGATATTGAACTACGCTGAGTCTCGATCATTGGGCTTAAAGGGACGGCTTATTCATGTATCGATCAGTATCACTGCGTGCCGCTGTATGTCTGAGTACTCTTCTACCCGCGGCGATGCTGCAAGCAGCACCCGACGCAGATGTGGAGACCCTGAAACAGGAACTTCTGGAGCTGAAGCAACGATACGAAGTGCAACAAAAGGCCCTGGCGGTGCTCGAACAACGGGTCCGTCAGGTCGAAGATCAACCGGCAGCCCCGCAACCCAAACGGCTGGCCAAGTCGCCGTCTGACATGAAAGGCAATCCAAAAGTCGCGACCGGTACCGGGGCTCCCGGAGTTGGCGCGGCAGCAGCATCGGGGGGCGCCGCCGGGGGCAGCGGCGCTTCTTACGGCCAGTCGCTGGCCGACGATTCGCAACCGGCCCAGAGTGTGTCCAACCTCTACGACGAGGCCAGCGGCTTCTTCGGCGGCGGTAAATTCAGCTTTGAAACCGGCGTGACATATTCGCGTTACGACACCCGGCAGCTGATCCTCAACGGCTTCCTCGCGCTGGACTCGATCTTTCTGGGCAACATCAACCTCGACCGGATCAAGGCCGACACCTGGACGCTGGACCTGACCGGGCGCTACAACTTCGACAACCGTTGGCAGTTCGACGTGAACGTGCCGGTGGTTTACCGCGAATCGACCTACCAGTCCGGTGGCGGCAACGGTGGTGCGTCCAACGTCACGACGGAACAGGATGTTTCGCGCGACCCGACCATCGGCGACGTCAACTTCGGTATTGCCTACAAGTTCCTCGACGAGTCGGTCAACACGCCGGACGCCGTGGTCACCCTGCGGGTCAAGGCGCCAACCGGCAAGGATCCGTTCGGCATCAAACTGCGCCAGACCGACGCCAACTCCAACCTGTTCGTGCCTGACACGCTGCCAACCGGTAACGGTGTCTGGTCGATCACACCCGGGGTTTCGCTGGTCAAGACGTTCGACCCGGCAGTGCTGTTCGGCAGCTTGTCCTACACCCACAACCTGGAGGAGTCGTTCGACGACATCAGCTCGACCGTCAACCAGAAAACCCCGGGCAAGGTCAGCATTGGCGACAGCTTCCAGATCGGCGCCGGTATTGCGTTTGCACTGAACGAAAAGATGAGTATGTCGTTTTCGATGTCTGATCTGGTGCAACGCAGGAGCAAACTCAAACCCGATGGAGGGGATTGGCAATCGGTGGTCTCAAGTGACGCCAACGCAGGCTACTTCAACGTCGGCATGACCATTGCCGCCACGGACAACCTGACTATCGTGCCCAATCTGTCGATCGGCATGACCCCGGATGCCCCCGACTTTTCCTTCAGCCTGAAATTCCCGTACTACTTCTAAAGCAAAAGACCGCAGCCTGCGGCATCTCCTACAGGGTTAATCCCTGTAAGAGCTGCCGCAGGCTGCGATCTTTTGGGCTTTGGTCTCTAGCGAATCTGATGCTTGTGCAGCAGGCGATAAAACGTCGGCCGCGACACGCCCAGCACTTTCGCCGCCACACTTAGGTTGTCACTGTGGCGGTTCAATACATCGCACAGCGCCTGGCGTTCGGCGCGCGTCTTGTAGTCTTCCAGCGTACCCATTGGCGTCGAAATCGTGTGCTGGCTGAGCAATCCCAGATCCCGGGCTTCGATCTGTCGGCCTTCCGCCAGAACCAGACCCCGTCGCACTCGGTTGGCCAGTTCTCGAACGTTGCCTGGCCAGTCGTGCTTGCCCATGGCAATCAACGCATCCTCACTGAAGCTGCGCGGGCGGCGGCCGGTTTCGTGGCTGTAGAAATGCGAGAAATGGTTGGCCAGCATCGACAGATCACCGTGGCGCTCGCGCAATGGCGCGGTCACCACTTGCAGCACATTGAGGCGGTAATACAGGTCCTCGCGAAAACGCTTTTTCTCGATTGCCGCCTCGAGGTCGACGTGGGTGGCCGCCAGCACGCGAACATCCACCGGGATCGGCTGACTGCCACCGACGCGCTCGATGTGTTTCTCCTGCAGAAAACGCAGCAGATTGGCCTGCAATTCCAGCGGCAGATCGCCGATTTCGTCGAGAAACAGCGTGCCACCATTCGCGGCCTCGATGCGCCCGACCTTGCGCTGATGCGCCCCAGTAAAGGCGCCTTTTTCGTGGCCGAACAGTTCGGATTGAATCAAGTGTTCGGGAATCGCCCCGCAATTGATCGCCACAAACGGCTTGCTGTGGCGCTGGGACTGGCGGTGCAGTGTGCGCGCCACCAGTTCTTTACCGGTGCCGCTTTCACCGCGGATCAGTACCGGGGATTCGGTCGGCGCCAGTTTGCTCAATAACTTGCGCAGCTCGCGGATCGGCTTGCTGTCGCCAAGCAGCTCATGTTCCGGCTGGTCGACGTGAATCGTGCCTTGTCCGCGCAGACGTGCCATGCCGAATGCGCGCCCCAGGGTCACCTGGACCCGCGAGACATCGAACGGCAAGGTATGAAAATCGAAAAACCATTCGCAGACGAAGTCACCGACGTTCTGCAACCGCAGGACTTCCTGGTTCAACACCGCGATCCACTCGGTGCCGCTGCGGCTGATCAGTTCCTTGACCGCTTCGGGACGTTCAAGGTGAAAAGGTTGCAGTCGCAGCAGCCCGACATCGCATGTCCGATCGGCGGCATTTTCCAGGGTACAACTGTCGACATCCCAGCCCACCGCGCGCAATCCGGGTAACAGGCGATGGCAGTCGTCACAAGGGTCGACTACCAATAAACGTCGTAACGCTGGCGCTTCGATCATGACTGTTCCTTGGCGCCAAATTTAGGGAAATTATTGTAAAAACAGTCATTTGGCAGACCCGACTGTAACATTAGCAAGAAATTGACAGGGCCTTGTATCGATTGCTTATAGGTGTACAAGCTAACGAGTTATAAGAAGCAAGTTTATTAGTCAGCTATCGAGTTGCTATCTTTCACCAGGCTTTCAAAAACGTTCGGAATGTTGAGCCCGAGCAATTAAGTTGAAATTTCTTTGTTTCGTGTGTGACCTGCCACGGGGTTGCGTGCATCAGTACAAGTAACCAGCCGAACGGTAAGCCCAACCGACGGCACATCACTTGATTGGGCACGACAGAGAGAAGACCCCAATGACCGCCCCGCTCCGTATCAACGAAGCTCTTTTGATTGCCAACCACGCGTTCAAACCCTTTCAGTGCGTGGCCTGGGCCCCACAAGACGGCAATGGCGAACTGAACCTGACCGTCATCGATCGTACCAACTCGCACATCGGTCGCCAGCAGATTCCAAGCAGCGCCTACTCCGATCCGGCGCAACTGGAACTGCTGTTGCAACAGGCCCGCGCTGAATTGAGCAAAGAAGGTTACCTGCTGCAATCGTGGTCGATGCCACATTGATCAGAGGCTGATGCGGATGACTTTCACGTCATCCGCTCTGTTCTTTGTTAGTTATCCGCTGCTGTTTATCTTCAATACTTCTGTACAACTTTCTTCAACCTGCCAGGCGCCACTGCTTGGCAGGCTTTCGTTTGGTTCAAAAAGACACTGTTATGGCACAGTGCGACCCTCCACCTGTTAGTTCTGTCAGTTGAACTTGCGTGTATTCAGGGATTGAATGTTCCGCTCATGCAGTTACCGCCCATTCGGGCCTGGTCAACTTGCAAGGAGAGGCATGCATGTCACCCGAGAACGCCTTTGCGCGCCCGGCACTACTCAACAGTTCCGGGCAACTCGACAAACAATTTGCCAACACTGGCGTCGCCCAAGTGTATTTCGCCGGCAGTGTTTCCAGCATGACTCAGGGTGTCGCACTGGATCGACAGGGGCGCGTGCTGGTCGCCGCCAAGGTCGGCACTGCTCAAGGCAGTCGTTTCGGTCTGGCACGCCTACTTGCGGACGGTTCGGCCGACCTCGCTTTCGGCCAGCATGGCAGCGTGATTGGCGAGTTCGAACGCGGTTTTGAGGCCACCGGTGGCAAGGTCCAGGTATTGCCCGACGGACGAATCCTGCTGGCCGGGCTGCATTATCAAAACGCCCATCGCACCCTGCCCGCCCTTGCCCTGTTCAGCACCGAGGGTATCCCCGACCCGAGCTTTGGTGAAAATGGTCGCAAAGTAGTGCGCCTGCCCGGCGACCTGTCCATCGGTTCCCGTGACTGCTGGCTGCCTCCCGGCGTACCGGGTGCTGAAGCCTGTGACATCGCCGTGCAGGACGACGGGCATATTCTGCTGATCGCCAATCACCACTTCGAACTCGCCGACCATGCCGGAATGCTGATCCGCCTGACGCCAGACGGGACGCTCGATGCAAGCTTCAATGGGCGCGGTTTCGTGATGATTCGACATTTGCTGCTCAACACGTGGCTCAGCAGCCTCGTATTGCAGAAGGACGGGCGGATCCTTGTCGCCGGCTCAATTGATTTTCCCCAGGAGGGGCTGGTGGCGCGCTACCTGCCTGACGGGCGTCTTGATGAGCGCTTCGCGGTGGATGGCTTCCTGGCTTTCAAAGCCAACGGCAAAAGCGCGATGGTCTGTCAGGTCATCGAGTCAAAGGAACATCTGCACTGTTTTGGCAGCAGTCGCGATCCGATCCGCTGCCTGGCGCTGAGCCTGCACCCTAATGGCCGCCCGGACTGGCGCAACGACACTGGCCACCCGCATCTGCTGGAAATCGGTCCCAGTGGTTGTCAGTGGAGCGCCGCGCAACGCATGGCGGATGGTCGGATCATGGCGGTGGGTGCAACGATCGGCGGCGTCGAGGCCGACTTCATCGTTGCTCGCTATAAAGCTGATGGTCATCTCGACCGAAGCTTTGGCAACGGCCACGGCTGGTTGCGCACGCGCCTGGGCCGCAGCCTGGATACCGCCAATTCTCTCGCGATCCAGCCAGATCGGAAAATTCTTGTCGGCGGCTACTCGCTCGACGGCAACTACCGTGCCATGGTCGCGCGCTATCTGAATCAATAACTCTCCAGACTTGAACTTGCCAGGCACTTGCGGCAACTTGCGCGCTTCTTAATACAAGGAGCAACCGATGTCCGGTTCACTGGCCCAGGCGTTCGCGCATAATTTTCTCGGGCACTCGCCCCGCTGGTACAAGGCGTGCATCGTAGGGTTCCTGATCCTCAACGCCGTGGTGCTGTTCACTGTCGGCCCGGTCGCCGCTGGCTGGCTGCTGGTGATCGAATTCATTTTCACCCTGGCCATGGCCCTCAAGTGCTATCCATTGATGCCCGGTGGCTTGTTGCTGATCGAAGCCCTGCTGCTGAAGATGACCTCACCACAGGCCCTGTACGATGAACTGGTGCACAACTTCCCGGTGATCCTGCTGCTGATGTTCATGGTCGCGGGCATCTACTTCATGAAGGATCTGCTGCTGTTTCTGTTCTCACGGTTGCTGCTGGGCGTGCGCTCCAAGGCGCTGCTGGCGCTGATGTTCTGCTTTCTCTCAGCTTTTTTGTCGGCGTTTCTCGATGCCTTGACCGTCACTGCGGTGATCATCAGCGCGGCGGTCGGCTTCTATTCGGTCTACCACCGCGTGGCCTCGGGCAATGATCCGCGTCAGGACAGCGAATTCAGCGACGACCGCCATCTGCCGGCCCTGCACCATGAAGACCTGGAGCAATTCCGCGCATTCCTGCGCAGCCTGCTGATGCACGGCGCGGTCGGCACCGCACTCGGTGGGGTCTGCACCCTGGTGGGTGAGCCGCAGAATCTGCTGATCGGTCATGAAATGGGCTGGCACTTCGCAGAGTTCTTCCAGAAAGTCGCGCCGGTTTCGTTGCCGGTGCTGGCGGCGGGTCTGGTGACGTGCGTGCTGCTGGAAAAACTGCGCTGGTTTGGCTACGGCACCCTGCTGCCGGACAACGTCCGCGCCGTGCTGGCCAATTACGCCGCCGAAGACAACGCCGAACGCACCCCGCGTCAGCGTGCCGCCCTGCTGGTGCAAGGCGCTGCCGCATTGATCCTGATTGGCTGCCTGGCGTTTCACGTCGCGGAGGTCGGGCTGATCGGCCTGATGGTGATCGTGCTGATCACCGCGTTCACCGGCATCACCGACGAGCATCGTCTGGGCAGCGCGTTCAAGGACGCCATGCCGTTCACCGCATTGCTGGTGGTGTTCTTTGCCGTGGTCGCGGTGATTCACGATCAGCAACTGTTCGCCCCGTTGATCCAGTGGGTGCTGGCGCTGCCGGCGGAACAACAGCCGGGCATGCTGTTCATCGCCAACGGCCTGCTCTCGGCGATCAGCGATAACGTGTTCGTCGCCACGATCTACATCACCGAAGTGAAACAGGCTTTCCTGTCCGGGCACATGAGCCGCGAGCATTTCGAGACCCTGGCGATCGCGATCAACACCGGCACCAACCTGCCAAGCGTGGCGACGCCGAACGGTCAGGCGGCATTCCTGTTCCTGCTGACCTCGGCGATTGCGCCGCTGGTGCGCCTGTCGTACGGGCGGATGGTGTGGATGGCGTTGCCGTACACCGTAGTGATGGGGTTGCTGGGCTGGTATGCGGTGAGTTACTGGCTCTGACAACACGCGATAAAACTGTGGGAGCGGGCTGACGGAGTGTCAGGCACTTGATGTGTTGACTGATGCACCGCATTCGCGAGCAAGCTCGCTCCCACATTGTCAGGGCGGTGAGCCAATGGCGCTGGCAACTCTCGATCAACCGGTATGAGCAGGCTCACTCCCACATTGGCAGGCGCTCAGCCAATGGCTCTGACTACACGCGATTAAAACTGTGGGAGCGGGCTTGCTCGCGAATGCGGAGTGTCAGGCACTTGATGTGTTGACTGATGCACCGCATTCGCGAGCAAGCTCGCTCCCACAGTTTGTTTCCGGGTGAATCAGCGACCGAGGATGTACTTCTCGATCGCCTGCGCCACGCCGTCGTCGGTGTTTGGCGCAGTGACCACGTCAGCCTGGCGCTTCACCGCCTCTTCCGCCTGCCCCATGGCAATCGACAATCCCGCGCAATGGAACATCGCCGGGTCGTTGCCGCCATCGCCAATCGCGGCGGTCTGCGCCAGCGGGATATCGAGGTGCGCGGCAATGGTTGCCAGTGCGGTGCCCTTGTTGGCCTCCAGCGCCGTCACGTCCAGGTACACCGGTTGCGAACGCGAAACCTGAGCCATGCCGCTGACTTTGGCTAACAGGCGCGCCTCAAGCTCGATCAGCAGATCGGTGTTGTTACTGGTGGCGACGATTTTGTCGATGCGCTCCAGGTACGGCTCGAAACTCTCGACCACCACCGGCGGATAACCGAGGCCGTGCTGTTCGCGCGGCACCATCGGCCCGTGCGGATCCTTGAGCAACCAGTCGCCACCGCTGAACACCCAGATCTCCACATCCGGTTGGTCAGTGAACAACGCCAGAGCAATCAGCGCGGTCGGCACCGGCAGGTAATGCGCCACCAACAGACTGCCATCCGGATTGACGATGGTGCCGCCATTGAAAGCGGCGGTCGGCAGATCGACGCCCAAGGCTTCGATCTGCTGCAACATGGCTTTGGGTGGGCGCCCGGTCGCCAGACTGAACAACACGCCGGCCTCGCGCAGCGAACGAACGGCGTCAATGGTGCGCTGGCTCAGACTGTGATTGGGCAGCAGCAGCGTGCCGTCCATGTCACTCAATAAAAAGCGGATCGATTCACTCATCCCAGACCATGCCAGACGCGACCGTCGCGAGTCAGCAGATCATTGGCGGCTTGCGGGCCGTCTTCCCCGGCAGCGTAAGTCTGCACACTCGCATCCTGTTGCCAGGCATCGAGGAAGGGCTGCACCGCGCGCCAGCCGTTCTCGATGTTGTCGGCGCGCTGGAACAGCGTCTGGTCGCCGGTCAGGCAGTCGTAGATCAGCGTTTCGTAGCCGGTGGACGGCTGCATCTCGAAGAAATCCTTGTAGGCAAAACCCAGCTCGATGTTGGCCATGTTCAACGCCGGCCCCGGCCGTTTGGCCAGCAGGTCGAACCACATGCCTTCGTTGGGCTGGATCTGAATACGCAGATAGGTCGGCTGCAACTCGTCGACCTCGGTATCCCGGAACTGCGCGTACGGCGCCGGTTTGAAGCAGATGACGATCTCGGTGTCGCGCACGCTCATGCGCTTGCCGGTACGCAGGTAGAACGGCACGCCGACCCAGCGCCAGTTGTCGATCATGACTTTCAGCGCGACGTAGGTTTCGGTGTTGCTGTCAGGCGCCACGTTGGCTTCCTGACGATAGCCATTCAACGCTTTGCCATCGACCTCGCCGGCGCGGTACTGACCGCGTACCGAATTGGCTCGTGCCTCTTCAACGCTCCATGGGCGGATCGCGCCAACCACCTTGGCCTTCTCGCCGCGCACGGCGTCAGCGCCGAACGCGGCCGGCGGCTCCATGGCGACCATCGCCAGCAACTGGAACAGGTGATTGGGCACCATGTCACGCAGCGCACCGGTGTGCTCGTAAAAACTGCCACGGGTTTCGACGCCGACGGTTTCGGCGGCAGTGATTTGCACGTGGTCGATGTAATGGTTGTTCCAGAACGCTTCGAACAGGCTGTTGGAGAACCGGCTGACCAGAATGTTCTGCACGGTTTCCTTGCCCAGGTAATGGTCGATCCGATAGATCTGTTTCTCGGACATGACCTTGAGCAGGCAGGCGTTCAACGCTTCGGCAGTTTGCAGATCGGAGCCGAACGGCTTCTCGATGACCACCCTTCTGAACGCTTCCGGGGTTTCCTCCAGCAGTTTGGCCGCGCCGAGACGGCGTACCACTTCACTGAAGAAACGTGGCGCGGTGGCCAGGTAGAACACCGCATTGCCAGTGCCGCTGTCGGCAATTTTTGCCGCCAGCGCGGAATAAGTGCTGTCGTCCAGGAAGTCGCCCTGGACGTAGCTGATGCCTTTGGCGAGCTTGGCCCACAAGACCGGATCAAGCATCTGATCGCCCTTGCCGACTTTCGCCGCCACTTCGGTACGGATGAAGTCTTCGAGTTTTTGCGCGAAGGCTTCATCGGTAATGGCGTTGTGATCAACGCCGACGATCCGCAGATTCTCGTCAAGCAAGCCGTCGCGACTGAGGTTGTACAGCGCCGGCATCAGCAAGCGCTTGACCAGGTCGCCGTGGGCACCGAACAGAAACAGCGTGGTCGGTGGTGCGGGTTCTGCCTTGGATTTCCTGCGGATCGTATGGGTCATTTCTTCGGTGTCTCCACGTGGCCGCCGAAGCCGAAGCGCTGGGCCGAGAGAATCTTGTCGCCAAAAGTGCCCTGCCCGCGCGAGCGGTAGCGCGAGAACAGCGAGTTGGACAGCACCGGAACCGGCACCGCCTGCTCCATGGCCGCTTCGATGGTCCATTGACCTTCGCCGCTGTCCGCCACCGAACCGGAGAAGCCGTCGAGTTTCGGGTCGCTGGCCAGTGCGTCGGCGGTCAGGTCGAGCAGCCAGGACGAGACCACGCTGCCACGACGCCAGACTTCGGCGATGTCGGCCACGTTCAGGTCGAAACGCTGATCTTCCGGCAGACGCTCGCTGGACTTGGTCTTGAGGATGTCGAAGCCTTCGGCGAACGCGGCCATCATGCCGTACTCGATGCCGTTGTGAATCATCTTCACGAAGTGCCCGGCACCGGCAGGACCGGCGTGAATGTAGCCGTGCTCGGCGCGGTGATCCTCGGATTTGCGATCCCTGGTGCGCGGAATGTTGCCCATGCCCGGCGCCAGCGCTGCGAACAGAGGGTCCAGACGGTTCACGGTCTCGGCGTCGCCGCCGATCATCATGCAGTAGCCGCGCTCCAGGCCCCAGACGCCGCCGGAGGTACCGACGTCGATGTAGTGCAGGCCCTTCTCGGCCAGGGTTTTCGCCCGACGAATGTCATCCTTATAGTTGGTGTTGCCGCCATCGATGATGGTGTCACCGGCTTCCAGCAAGTCGCTCAGAGTGTTGATGGTGTCTTCGGTCGGCGCGCCGGCCGGCAGCATGACCCATACGGCACGTGGCTTGGCCAGGCCTGCCACCAGAGCGGGCAGGTCGGCAACGCCGGTGGAGCCCTCGGCGACCAGGTTATCGATGAAAGCGGTATTGCGGTCGTAAACAACGGTGGTGTGACCGTTGAGCATCAGACGTCGCGCAATATTGCCGCCCATGCGGCCCAGTCCAATAATCCCGAGTTGCATGTGCTGATGCTCCTTACTACAAATAAATGTGTGTCATTGGTTATAGCCCAACGCGACTGATGGAGGTTAGTCCAGAGCGTTGCGATGAAGTTTCCGGGCATTGTGCCCGATCCAGACTGATAACGCCCCGAATCCTGCCGAAGACACACCGACCATGAAAAATAAAAAAGTTCCATTCGCGGGCAAAAGAAATCAAAATTGGCGCCGATAGCAACTCCGTAGCCCCGACGCGGGGACGATTTGCAGTTGAGACACGCCATTTGCGAGGTGAGCAATGGGCACAGTACACACAGCAATGCCGCCACAAACCCTGTACGTCACGATCCGTCGCGATGAATTGCGCCAGTTGAAAGACGAGCGCGACCAGTTGAAGCAGGAGCTGGCGCAGCTGCGCTCGCTGACCCAGGGCGCTCAGCCCAAACCTCTGCCGGTGGTCCAGCGCCATCCGCACGCCTGACCTGCCCCGCCAGCTTCGGGAACGGCACCTGTCGTTCCCGACATGATGCTCCCCTCCCCCTGATCGGCAACTAACGAAGTTTTCACACTGCCTTGGTGATACTCCGGCGCATTCTGGCCGTGCGTTTGCGCGCGGCTTCCGTTCGTCGGTTTGATGTAGCGCTCCGACGGTGGTTAGTGACGATGAGCTGGAGTGCTGAATGGCATTGTTCAAACGCAGCAAAACGACTGCGACAGGTTTCGACTGGGCCGGGGTTCTCTGGCTGTTCGCTTTCTTCTGGTATTTCTCGGGCATCACCCAACTGTTGATTCAACTGACCGGTACCTCCGGTTTCAGCGGTTTCCGTCAGGCCTTCGTGATGAGCGCGCTGTGGCTCGCCCCGATGCTGGCGTTTCCCAAACGCACCAAACTGCTGGCCGCGCTGATCGGTATCGTCCTGTGGGCCTGCTCGATGGCCAGCCTGGGTTATTTCTTCATCTATCAGCAGGAATTCTCGCAAAGCGTCATCTTCATCATGTTCGAGTCGAACATCTCTGAAGCCGGCGAGTACATGACCCAGTACTTTGCCTGGTGGATGATCCCGGCGTTCCTTGCCCATACCGCTTTCGCCTATTTCCTGTGGACCCGCCTGCGCCCGGTGTACATGCCCCGAGGCCGCGCGTTCGTGGCTGCGATCGCGATCGTTTTCGCCGTAGTCGGCTACCCGCTGATCAAACAGACCCAACGTACCGGCAGTTTCGCCGGCGGTTTCGAGAAGTTCGAAGACCGTATCGAGCCAGCCGTGCCTTGGCAGATGGCGGTGGCTTACCACCGTTACCTCGACACCCTGGCCGGCATGCAGGACATGCTGCACAGCACCAGCAAAGTGCCGCCGCTGCATAACCTCAAGGTGACCGATGCCGATAAACCGTCGACCCTGGTGCTGGTGATCGGCGAGTCGACCAACCGTCAGCGCATGAGTCTGTACGGCTATGGACGTAAGACCACGCCGGAACTGGACAAGCTCAAGGATCAGCTCGCGGTGTTCGACAACGTCATCACCCCGCGCCCTTACACCATTGAAGCGCTGCAGCAGGTCCTGACCTTCGCCGACGAAGAGAACCCTGATCTGTACCTGTCCACGCCGTCGCTGGTCAGCATGATGAAACAGGCCGGTTACAAGACCTTCTGGATCACCAACCAGCAGACCATGACCAAGCGCAACACCATGCTCACGACCTTCTCCGAGCAGGCCGACGAGCAGGTGTACCTGAACAACAACCGCAACCAGAACGCCGCGCAGTACGACGGTGACGTGATCGAGCCGTTCAACAAGGCGCTGACCGACCCGGCGCAGCGCAAGCTGATCGTCGTGCACTTGCTCGGCACTCACATGAGCTACCAGTACCGTTATCCGCCGACCTTCGACAAGTTCCAGGACCGTACCGGCGTGCCGGCCGGCGTACGTGACGATCAGGTGCCGACCTACAACAGCTACGACAACGCCGTGCTGTACAACGATTTCGTGGTGTCCAGCCTGATCAAGGACTACGCCAAGTCCGATCCGAACGGTTTCCTGCTGTACCTCTCCGACCACGGTGAAGACGTGTTCGACTCCGCCGGCCACAACACCCTCGGCCGTAACGAGAACAAACCGACCGCGCCGATGTACACCATTCCGTTCATGGCCTGGGCGTCGCCGAAATGGCGCGAGAACCACGACTGGAACTTCGCCGCCGACCTGGGCCGGCCGTACAGCAGCTCGCACCTGATCCACACCTGGGCGGACATGGCCGGTTTGAGTTTCGATGAACTGGACCGCAGCAAGAGTCTGGTCAGCGACAGCTTCAAACCACGTCCGCTGATGATCGGCAACCCGTACGAGCGCGAGCAGCGCGCCTTGATCGACTTCAGCCTGATGAAGCCGAAAAAGGTTGACCCTGCCGCAGCGAATGTCGTGCAGCAGTAACCGCTCGGAAGGCATCGGTTTCGAGAGATCGCAACCGGTATAACGCATAAAGAAAAAGCTCCGTATCGCAAGATACGGAGCTTTTTTCGTTTTGGGCGGTCAGGTAGCCCGCTTTATGGGGCTCTACTGTACCGCCTGAGGGAAATCGGAGCAGCCAGCATGCTCGCACGTACCCTCCTCCCTGAAAGAGCAGCCAGCGCGCTCACAGGGCGCCAGTAAATTGCACCACCAGGATCAAGGATTGTTCCAGCACAAAAACAAACGCCCCGAACAAGTCGGGGCGTTTGTGGGTGCGTTCACTTGGGTGCTTTCACACCCTTCGCGATGCAGGTCCGGCGCTATCAGTAAGCCTTGCCGGTCTTGTAGAAGTTCTCGAAGCAGAAGTTGGTGGCTTCGATGTAGCCTTCAGCGCCACCGCAGTCAAAACGCTTGCCCTTGAACTTGTAGGCCATGACGCAGCCGTTCTGGGCCTGCTTCATCAGGGCATCGGTGATCTGGATTTCACCGCCCTTGCCTGGCTCGGTCTGTTCGATCAGGTCGAAGATGTCCGGGGTCAGGATGTAACGACCGATGATCGCCAGGTTCGACGGCGCGTCTTCCGGCTTTGGCTTCTCGACCATGCTGTGTACGCGGTAGATGTCGTCGCGGATCATCTCGCCGGCGATCACGCCGTACTTGCTGGTTTCCTGCGGATCGACTTCCTGGATGGCGATGATCGAGCAGCGGAACTGCTTGTACAGCTTGACCATCTGGGTCAGTACGCCGTCGCCTTCGAGGTTGACGCACAGGTCGTCCGCCAGTACCACGGCGAACGGTTCGTCACCGATCAGCGGGCGACCGGTGAGGATCGCGTGGCCCAGACCTTTCATTTCGGTCTGACGGGTGTAGGAGAACGAGCACTCGTCGAGCAGCTTGCGGATGCCGACCAGGTATTTCTCCTTGTCGGTGCCTTTGATCTGGTTTTCCAGCTCATAGCTGATGTCGAAGTGGTCTTCCAGAGCGCGCTTGCCACGACCGGTCACGATCGAGATTTCAGTCAGGCCAGCGTCCAGAGCTTCTTCAACGCCGTACTGGATCAGTGGCTTGTTTACCACCGGCAGCATTTCTTTGGGCATGGCTTTAGTCGCTGGCAGGAAGCGAGTACCGTAACCGGCTGCTGGGAACAAGCATTTCTTGATCATATAAGTCCTTGAAAGGGCTGTGTGTACGAGTTTCGGCGCAGTCTAATCAGGCGGCGTGCACCTTACAATGCCCCGCACTGGCTAACCGATGCCAACATAGAGAAATATTCTCGCCGATAGTTCCGTTGGCGACTTCGACCCGCGAAAACAGAGTAGCTCAAACACGCAAATGCGCTGCATCACCATACGCTCATCATCCCCCAATGTGAGGATTTGTCGGTATCATGGCGCCTTTGAACCAGCGAACGAGACAGATAGATGGCCGCGGTAAAAATCATCAACGGGTATGTGATCGACAAGAAAGACGGCAAGTGGAACCTGACCACGACCAATGGCGAACACATCGCCGGTCCTTTCGACAGCGAGCAACTGGCGACTGATGTAGCGTCGGTGTTCACTGACACCCCTGCGTCGTCCAAACGCCGTGGCAAAGATCAGGACTGATCTGTTGCGACACGCACCGAGCCCTGCCCTTGTGCAGGGCTTTTTTGTGGCCGCTCGCAGCATGATGAAAACAAGTGGCCAATCGCTATAACCTTTTCATGCTGGCGCTGTCAGAGCGTTTAGCCCCTCCCTCGCTGAAGACGACACACTTATGAACATGAACAGAATGCTGCCGCTGATCGCGGTATTGGCCCTCGGTGGCTGTGCCACCTCGGAAACCACCTACCTGAACAACGGCGAACAGGGCTTGAGCATCGACTGCTCCGGGGAAGCCAACTCCTGGGCCACCTGCTACGAAAAGGCTGACGCCTCCTGCGCCGGCACCGGCTATCGCATCGTCGGTACCGACGGCACGCCGGCGCCCAAGGAGAGTGACAAAACCCTGGGGGTCGACGTCGGCAACTACAAGAACCGCAGTGTGGTGGTGGTCTGCAAATAGACCCTACATGTGGATCTCGGCGAACTTGATCCCGAGCCCGCGCACGACCTCGATCAGGTCGTCTAGCCGGGCAAAGGATTCGACTTCGTCGTTATCGTCCACCAGAAAATAGCTGCGACCGGCGCTCTTCTTGAAAAACACGATCCACTCGCCCGAGTTCGCCGGATTTTGAATCACATGCGTGGCAGAGATAAGGCCCTCTGCATGCCGTTCCCGTACTTGCTCTCGCTTCATGCGCGACTCCAGAAATGAAAATGCCGCCACAGCAAGACTGTGACGGCATCGGTGCTGATGGACGCTATTCTATCAGCCGGAAATACAGGCATTGGCGGCGTTTTGTACGTCACGGGGACGAACCGGCACATTGGACATCCGCTCATGCAGCTTGATGCTGCTGCCGCCGGAACGGTCTTCGATATCAAACACCGCAGCCGCGCCGGTGGAAAATTTCCCGGGAACAATCACTCGCACGCCATCCTTGTGCGGCTGCATCTGCAGCGCGCCGCGGCTGTTGGCAAGCTTGTCGGCCAGGCACTGAGCATACTCATGGGGTTTCTTGCCGGAAATCACGCTCATGGTGGGCAAGGTTTCGTTGATTTCGGAAACACTCGCGCAACCACCCACGACCAACATCAACGGCAGACACACCACACCCCACTTCATACAAATACCTCCCATAAAGACCCTCGGACAGCAGTAATGCCATTTTTCTCCGAGGCTTACTCCATTAAACCCGCATGGAATCGCGAATAACTGTTTTTAATTGTCAAAGCAGCGCTCGACGGCGGGATAATAACCCGTTCGGGCTGATAAACTGCGCCAATCGCACATGCTATCGTTTTGATTTAGTAGAAAAAGCCCTTCTGGAGGCGCCCATGAAATTCATTCACCAGCGCGAGCACCTCAACGAAGACGACATCGTCGTCATCCAATGCTCGCAAACCTGCAACATCCGCTTGATGAACGACGCCAACTTCCGCGCGTTCAAGAACGGCGGCCGCCACACCTACCACGGCGGCGCTTTCGACACGTTTCCTGCGCGCATCACCGCGCCGAGCACCGGTTTCTGGAACATCACCATCGACACCGTCAACCGTCGCGCCATCAGCGTCACGCGCAAGCCGACCCTGACCCACTCGATCAAGATCATCCGCCGCTCCAGCTCCAAACTGAGCTGAGTCGCCCCTGACAAAAAGGTAAGCACGACCGTGGCCCAAACGACCAAATACGTCATCAAATACAAGCTCAACGGTGAACGCCGTTTCGAGTTCGCGCAACTGGAAAACGGCACCGTCGAAGAGGCCAAGGCCGCACTGGATGCCATCCATGGCACCACCGAAGACGTGATCAGCGACATCGCCGTGAGCAAAGCCCTGTAACACCACATTACGGGATTCGACCGCAAGCGGCGGAGTGTTCTGCCGCCGGTATTTGCCCAGACTGACAGCCTCGACCAAAGGGTTCAGGAGTCAGCATGTCAATGTCCCCGTCTCGGCTGGATGCGCTCGATTGGGCAAGCCTCAAACAGCATCTGGATCAATATGGCTATGCCATCGTCCGCTCGTTGCTGTCGGCGCAAACCTGTGAACGCTTGAGCGCCCTGTATTCGCAGACCGAACCGTTTCGTTCGCAGGTCATCATGGCCCGCCACGGTTTCGGTCGCGGGGAATACAAGTACTTCAGCTATCCCCTGCCGACAGCCATCGAACGTCTGCGCACTGCGTTTTACCCGCGCCTGGTGCCACTGGCCAACCGCTGGTACGAACGCATGAATGTGCCTGTACGCTTTCCCGCAACCCATTCCGAGTTTGTGCAGCGCTGTCAGGCTGCCGGCCAACTGCGGCCGACACCCTTGCTGTTGCAATACGGCCCGCAGGACTACAACTGCCTGCATCAGGATCTGTACGGAGAACTGGTTTTCCCATTGCAAGTGGCGATTCTTCTGTCGCAGCCCGGAGAGGATTTTACCGGTGGTGAGTTCGTTCTGACCGAGCAGCGTCCACGCATGCAGTCGCGCCCGCACGTTGTGGCTCTGCACAAGGGTGACGCGGTTATATTTGCAGTCAACCAGCGTCCGGTCAGCGGCACTCGCGGCGATTATCGAGTGACCATGCGTCACGGCGTCAGTCGCCTGCACAGCGGAAATCGGCATACTCTGGGCATCATCTTCCACGACGCATCATGAACACCATGCACCCGACCACCTTCGACCTGTTCGCCGACCACGAACCCGAGCAACAACCCCGCGCCGAGCAGATCGGCGAACAATCGTGGGTGTTGCGCGGCTTCGCCCTGCCGGTGATCGATCAACTATTGCCAGCGCTGGAAGCCATTCTCGCCGTAGCACCGTTGCGCCACATGATGACCCCGGGCGGTTTCAGCATGTCGGTGGGCACCAGCAGTTGCGGAACCCTGGGCTGGATCACCGACCGTAGCGGTTATCGCTACAGCACCGTCGACCCGCTGAGTGGCCAGCCCTGGCCGGCGATGCCAGAAGTGTTGTCGGAACTGGCGCGCAAAGCAGCACAGCGCGCTGAATTTGCCGACTTTCATCCAGACTCCTGCCTGATCAACCAATATGTCCCCGGCGCGAAAATGTCTTTGCATCAGGACAAAGACGAAAAAGCCTACGCGGCGCCGATCGTTTCGCTGTCCCTGGGTTTGCCGGCGATGTTCCTGTTCGGTGGTTTTGCCCGCAGCGACAAGAGCCAGCGCATTCCTCTGCTGCATGGCGATATGGTGGTCTGGGGCGGGGTTGATCGCTTGCGTTTTCACGGTGTGCTGCCGATCAAACCCGGGCGGCATCCGCAGTTGGGCGAACGCCGGATCAACCTGACCTTGCGTGTCGCCGGGTGATCTGAAAAGTTTGACCGCAAGGCCCGGAGTGCTACCAACATTGCCGCTGGTTAACCTGAATCAAACAGGTCAACGGACTACTCGCCATGAAAAAGCTTTCGCCCCTCATCAACGTTGAAACCGATCCACGCTGGGCCGCCGTCGTTGCACGGGACCCGCGGGCCGACGGGCAGTTTGTCTATGCGGTGAAAACCACCGGCATCTATTGCCGCCCCAGCAGCCTTTCACGTTTGCCCAAGCCGCAGAACGTCGAGTTCTTCGAAAGTGCTCAAGCTGCCGAGGCGGCGGGTTACCGCCCAAGCAAGCGCACCAGCAAGGATCAGACTGAAGTCGCCAGCCAGCACGCCGCGACCGTGGCGATGGCCTGTCGGCAGATCGAGTCGAGTGAAACAGTGCCCGCACTCAATGAACTCGCCGAAACCGCCGGCCTCAGCCCTTTCCATTTTCATCGGGTGTTCAAGGCCGCAACCGGCCTGACACCAAAGGGTTACGCGGCGGCGCATCGTTCACGCCGGGTGCGTGAACGGCTCGCGGATGGCGGCACGGTGACCGATGCGCTGTACGACGCGGGTTTCAATTCCAACAGCCGCTTTTATGAGTCAGCCGACAAGGTACTGGGCATGAAGCCCGGCGACTACCGCGCTGCGGGACGCAACAACGACATTCATTTTGCCGTTGGCCAATGTTCGCTCGGGGCGATTCTGGTGGCGCAGAGTGAGCGCGGCGTGTGCGCGATTCTGTTGGGCGACGATCCGCATCAACTGGTGTGCGATCTGCAGGATCAGTTCCGTCAGGCCAACCTGATTGGCGCCGATGCCGGCTTCGAGCAGTTGATTGCCAAAGTGGTGGGTTTCATCGAAGCGCCAGCGCTGGGCCTCGACTTGCCACTGGATGTGCGTGGCACAGCGTTTCAGGAACGGGTGTGGCAGGCGTTGCGGGAGATTCCAGTGGGTCGCACCGCCAGTTACGCCGAAATCGCCCAACGCATTGGCGCGCCAACCTCCATGCGCGCCGTGGCGCAAGCCTGCGGCGCCAACCGTCTGGCCGTGGCAATCCCCTGCCATCGCGTGGTGCGTAGCGATGGCAATCTGTCGGGGTATCGCTGGGGCGTAGAGCGTAAGCGCCAGTTGCTGGAACGCGAAACCCAGTCTTAGCGCACGCCGATGTAGACCGACACGGACTCGGGGCCGGTATAGGCCTCGAAGTCGGTAGCGTAACGGCGCTGAATCTGCGGATTGGCTGCAAAGAAGTCCCAGATCTTTCCCCAGGTCGAGATGACCGCATCAGGCAACGGCCCCTGCGCTTCGAACACCAGATACTCGCCCGCTTCGATCCGCACGGACTCAAAGTCTTTGACTGAAGCATTCACGGCAACGCCAGCGGTAACGTCAAACGCACCCGAAGCATCCGACTCGTAAGCCGAATACACGCCATAAATCGGCGAATGGGCTGACTTGCCGGGAATGGTTTCGGCCAACTCCTCGCCGAAAAACCGGCCCCACATCGGGCCGATTTTCGCGGTTTCGGCTTGGTGCTCTGCGGCGTTGGTGGTGCGAACCTGCAGGCCAGCAACGGTGAAGGCGTCGATTTGCTGTCGTTTCAAATCCATCGAAATTGCGGCTCCCTGTATAGAAGTGCGGCCACACAGGGCCGCAATGACGCCTACTCTGTCAGCGATTGACGTCGACCACAACCCTGCCGCGAAGCTGTCCGGCGAGCAGTTTTGGCGCCGCGTCGATGGCTTCGCTGAGGGCGATTTCATGACTGATCAATGGCAACAGAGCGAAGTCCAGATCCTTGGCCAGACGCGCCCAGGCCTCGATCCGCCGCGCCTTGGGCTGGGTTACGCTGTTGATCCCGGCCAGGGTCACTCCGCGCAGAATGAACGGTGCCACCGATGCCGGAAAATCCATGCCCTGAGCCAGACCGCAGGCCGCCACCGTGCCTTCGGCGCGGGTGCTTGCACAGGCGTTGGCCAAGGTGTGACTGCCGACTGAATCGATCACTGCGGCCCAGCGTTCCTTAACCAAGGGCTTGCCCGGCTCAGACAAAGTTGCGCGATCGATGATCTCGCCGGCGCCCAGTTGCTTCAGGTACTCATACTCAGACACCCGGCCAGTGGACGCCACCACGCGATAACCGAGTTTGCTTAGCAAGGCGATGGCGAAACTGCCCACCCCGCCATTGGCGCCAGTCACCAGCACTTCGCCCTGATCCGGGGACACGCCGTTACGCTCCAGCGCCAGAATGCACAGCATCGCCGTGTAGCCGGCGGTACCGATGGCCATCGCCTGCGCTGCGGTAAACGCCTTGGGCAGAGGAATCAGCCAGTCGCCATTGAGCCGCGCCTTCTGCGCCAATCCGCCCCAGTGACTTTCGCCCACGCCCCAGCCGTTGAGCAGCACTTGATCACCGACCTGGTAATCGGGATGCGAACTGACCTCGACCGTGCCCGCCAAGTCGATCCCCGGCACCATCGGAAACTTGCGCACCACCGGGCTGCTGCCAGTAATCGCCAGTCCGTCCTTGAAGTTCAGCGTGCTGTACGCGACCTTCACCGTCACGTCGCCTTCAGGCAACTGCGCTTCGCTGATCTGCTGCAGGCTGGCGCGATATCCGCTGTCGTCTTTGTCGATCAAAATGCCGTTGAACATGGCTGCCTCTCAATCAATGGATTCAAATCCTCGTGCCCTGAAATAACACAAAGCAACACATTGCCCCACCCGACTTTGCGCCAATTCGCGAATCCGCCCGGTAATTATGAAGCGGGCGGCTATGCTTTTTCGACGGTCGTGCTTTCGCTGCCATCCTGCTGAAAGCGGCCCTGTCGATGGAGCTGACAATGTCTTACCCGCGCTCGTTGCTTGCGATACTGATGCTGTGCCTGCTGACGGTTGGCGACACTTGGGCGGCCCCGGCTACCGCCAGCAAACCTGCTGCTGCCGACGCTGCCGCCAGCGCTCCGACGTGGCCGCAAGTGATCAGCAGCGGCAAGGCCAAACTGACCGTGTACCAGCCGCAACTCGACAGCTGGGATGGCTACACCCTCAATGCCCGGGCTGCCGTCGAAGCCACCGGCGCCGACGGCAAACCCACCTTCGGCATCGTCCAGTTCAGCGCGCACACGCTGGTCGACAAGGCCACGCGCTGGGTTGCACTGGATCAGTACAAGATCATCAAGGCCGACTTCCCTGCCGACGCCAGTCAGGCCGACGTCTGGCTCGGCGCGCTGCAGAAAGATGCCGAAAGTCGCAAGAAAACCATCTCCCTCGATCAACTTGAAGCCGCCGTCGGCGTGCTGTCAGCCGAGCAGAAAGCCGACAGCGCGCCGCTGGAAAACACCCCGCCGACGATCATCAGTTCAGACGTCCCGGCGCTGCTCGTCTACATTGATGGCAACGCCGTGTACCGTGCGGTCGATGGCACCGCGCTGCAGCGGGTGATCAACACCCGCCCGCTATTGCTCAAGGACGCCGAGGGCAAGCACTACCTGCACGTGTTCGATGGCTGGATGGTCGCTGACAGCCTCAGCGGCGAATACACCCGTCTGACCACACCACCGGCCGATCTGGAGAAGGCCAAACAGGCGGCGATCCAGAGCCGTCAGGTCGATCTGCTGACCGGGCAGAGTGATCCGAAAGACAAGGTGCCAAATCTGGCCAAACCGCCGCAGCCGAAAATTTTCATCGCTACCACGCCCACCGAGCTGATCGTCGCCGACGGCGCGCCGCAGTGGCTACCGATTCAGGGCACCAGCCTGCTTTACGTGAGCAACACCACCGGGCACATTTTCAAGGAAATCGGCGACCAGAATAGTTACGTGCTGATTTCCGGGCGCTGGTTTCGCGCTGCCGACATGCGCGGCCCATGGACGTTTACCCCAGCGGACAAACTGCCGGCAGATTTCGCCAACATCCCGGACGACAGCCCGAAAGAGAACGTCAAGGCCTCGGTCGCCGGCACGCCACAGGCCAAGGAAGCCGCGATCGCGGCGACCATCCCGCAAACCTCGGCGATCAAGAAAAGCGCAGTGAAAATGACCGCACCGCAGTTCGATGGCGAGCCACAGTTGAAGGCAATCAACAGCACATCCCTGCAGTACGTGGTCAACAGCGCGACGCCGATTATTCGTGTCGACAACGACAACTGGTATGCGGTGGAAAACGGTATCTGGTTCAGCGCCACCTCGGTGAACGGGCCATGGAGCGTCGCCAGTTCGGTGCCGGCGGTGATCTATTCGATCCCGCCGAGTTCGCCGATGCATTACCTCACCTACGTCAAAGTCTATGAGTCCAGCGGCGACACTGTGGTGGTCGGCTATACCCCGGGTTATCAAGGGTCGAATCTGGATCCGGCCACCGGCGTGGTGGTCTACGGCACCGGTTATCCTTACACGCCGTGGGTCGGCAGCGTCTGGTACGGGCCACCGGTGACCTACGGTTTCGGCGTCGCCATGCGCTATACGCCGTGGACAGGCTGGACCTTCGGTTTCGGCTTCGGCTGGAGCTGGGGCGGCAACACCGTGGCGATGGGTTGGGGCTGGGGCGCTTATCCATGGTGGGGCAATTATGGCTGGGGTTACGCCTGGGGCCCGCGCCTGTACCCCGCGCCACTGGCCTGGGGCGGCGCCGCTTATGGCTATCGTGGCGGTGCTGTGGCCTGGGGGCCCGGTGGCTGGGCAGGCACCACCGGCAACATTTATCGTCAGTGGGGGGATCGCGCGACGGTGAGTCGCTATGGCGCCGGATACAACGCCTGGACCGGCAATCGCTGGGCCGGTCAGGTTGGCTCGTCCTATAACTCGCGCACCGGCATTGCGGCGGCAGGCCAACGCGGCGCGGTGCACAACGCCTACACCGGCAACTACGCGGCTGGACGCAGCGGTGAAGTGGTCGGGCCGAATGGTGGCGCCATCGCCGGTGGCCGGGTCACCGCAGGTAATGCTCGCACCGGCACCCAGGTCACCGCCAATCGTGGCGCGGTGTACAACCCCAACACCGACAAGACCACGCAGTATGCCGGCGTGAAAGGCCGCAACGGCGGCGCCGCACGGGTTGGCGACAACGTCTATGCCGGGCGCGACGGCAACGTCTACAAGAAAACCGACAACGGCTGGCAATCGATGGTCAAGGGCAGCCCGGCCCGCACGGCGCCGGTCAACAACAATGCGCAACTGCAGAACCTCAATCGCGAGTCTGCTGCGCGCAACTTCGGCAACCAGCGCACCAACAACTTTCACAACTCCTCGCAAGTCATGAACCGCTCATTTGGGGGCGGCGGGGGCGGCGGTTTTCATCGCCGCTGATGGCTGCATTGAAAATTCAGACTGGCCCCGAGTCCGGTTTTGCTGTTAAAAAACCGGCTCTGCCGTCCCTGCCCCGTTTCATCGTTCGGAGAACCGCTTTCATGAGCCAATGGCCTGACACTCGCATTCTTGACCTGCTCGGCATCGAGCTGCCGATCATTCAGGCCCCGATGGCCGGCGCCACGACTTCGGCAATGGTGATCGCCGTGTGCAACGCCGGCGGCTTGGGTTCGATGCCTGCCGCAATGCTGAGCATCGAGCAGTTGCGCGAAGAGCTGAAGACCATTCGCGAGCACACCCGCAAACCGTTCAACGTCAATTTCTTCTGCCACCAGCCACCGGCCGCCGATGAACAGCGCGCGCAAGACTGGAAAAACCTGCTGGAGCCGTACTACCGCGAATTGGGCGTGGATTTCGACGCACCGACACCGGTTTCCAACCGCGCGCCATTCGATGCGGCAGCGTGCGCCGTGCTCGAAGAGTTTCGTCCTGAGGTGGTGAGCTTTCACTTTGGTCTGCCGGAAAAATCCCTGCTGGATCGGGTCAAGGCCACTGGCGCGAAAATCCTCTCGTCCGCCACCACTGTCGATGAAGCGGTATGGCTTGAGCAAAACGGTTGCGACGCGATCATCGCCATGGGTTACGAGGCTGGCGGGCATCGCGGGATGTTTCTCTGCGATGATTTGAGCAGTCAGGTCGGCACCTTTGCGCTGGTGCCGCAGATCGTCGATGCGGTCAAGGTGCCGGTGATCGCTGCCGGCGCCATTGCCGATGCACGCGGTGTCGCCGCAGCATTGGTACTCGGTGCGTCAGCGGTGCAGGTCGGCACCGCGTATCTGTTCACCCCGGAAGCGAAAGTCAGCGCCTCGCATCACCAGGCGCTGCGCAGCGCCAAGGAAAGTGAAACTGCGATTACCAACCTGTTCACCGGCCGCCCGGCTCGCGGCATTCTCAATCGGGTGATGCGCGAAATCGGCCCGATGTCACCGAATGCTCCGGCCTTCCCGCTGGCCGGCGGGGCGCTGATACCGTTGCGTGCCAAAAGTGAAGCGCAGTTCAGCAACCTCTGGGCCGGTCAGGCGTTCCCATTGGGCGAAGAGCTGAACAGCGCTGATCTGACCCGGCAACTGGCGGATGGCGCTCTGGCAAAACTGCTCCGCCGCTGATCCGGCGCAGGGTGAGACATGGCACCACCTCACCCTGTGTTCACCAGCACTTCCTGTTTAGCGGCATTTCGCTATATATTTCGCTATATAGCGTTCCACCCTTCGCATCGGTGCAGTCCACCTCCAACAATAACTGCCCTCTGCACTCGCCCATAACGGAGCTGTTACATGACCATTCGTGCCTCACGTTTTGCCCCAACCTGCCTGGCCTTCCTGCTTGCGGTATTCGCCTTCGGTACCGCTCAGGCTGATGAAGTGCAAGTGGCGGTTGCCGCCAACTTCACCGCGCCGATCCAGGCAATTGCTGCCGATTTCGAAAAAGACACCGGGCACAAACTGGTCGCCGCCTACGGTGCCACCGGTCAGTTCTATACCCAGATCAAAAACGGCGCGCCGTTCGAAGTGTTCCTCTCGGCGGACGACACCACGCCGGAAAAACTGGAAAAAGAAGGCGACACCGTCAAGGGTTCGCGCTTCACCTACGCCATCGGCACCCTGGCGCTGTGGTCGGCGAAAGAAGGTTATGTCGACGCCAAAGGTGAAGTCCTGAAGAAGAATGAATACCAGCACCTGTCCATCGCCAATCCGAAAGCCGCGCCATACGGTCTGGCCGCTACTCAGGTGCTGGAAAAACTCAATCTGACTGAGGCGACCAGGGCGAAGATCGTCGAAGGCCAGAACATCACCCAGGCCTACCAGTTCGTGTCCACCGGCAACGCCGAACTGGGTTTTGTCGCACTGTCGCAGATCTACAAGGACGGCAAGGTCACCAGCGGTTCGGCGTGGATCGTTCCAGCGAGCATGCACGACCCCATCAAACAGGACGCGGTGATTCTCAACAAAGGCAAGGACAGCGCCGCCGCCAAAGCGCTGGTTGAATACCTCAAGGGTCCGAAAGCCGCTGCGGTGATCAAGTCCTACGGTTACCAGCTCTAAATGTCGCTGACGAGTGCCGACTTCGCGGCGATCTGGCTGACCCTGAAACTGGCGTCCCTGACCACCGCTATCCTGCTGGTCGTCGGCACGCCGATTGCCCTGTGGTTGTCGCGCAGCCGTTCCTGGCTGCGTGGCCCCATCGGCGCAATCGTCGCCCTGCCCCTCGTACTGCCGCCGACCGTGATCGGCTTTTATCTGCTGCTGGCGATGGGGCCCAATGGCTTTCTCGGCCACTTCACGCAATGGCTGGGTCTGGGCACTCTGACCTTCAGTTTTACCGGGCTGGTGATCGGTTCGGTGATCTATTCCATGCCGTTTGTGGTGCAACCGTTGCAGAACGCGTTCTCCGCCATCGGCACCCGCCCACTGGAAGTGGCCGCGACCCTGCGCGCCAATCCCTGGGACACTTTTTTCAGCGTGATCCTGCCGTTGGCCCGCCCCGGTTTCGTGACGGCGGCGATCCTCGGTTTCGCGCATACCGTTGGTGAATTCGGCGTGGTGCTGATGATCGGCGGCAACATTCCCGACAAGACGCGCGTGGTCTCGGTGCAGATCTACGACCATGTCGAGGCGATGGAATATGCCCAGGCCCATTGGCTGGCCGGGGCGATGCTGGTGTTTTCGTTTCTGGTGTTGCTGGCGCTCTACTCCAGCCGCAAGACCCGCGCGGGCTGGAGCTGATCGATGATTGATGCACGTCTGAAAATCACTTATCCGGGTTTCAGCCTGGATGTCGATCTGCACTTGCCGGGGCGTGGCGTGACTGCGCTGTATGGTCATTCCGGGTCGGGCAAAACCACTTGCCTGCGCTGTATCGCCGGGCTTGAGCGAGCCGAGCAGGGTTTCATCCAGATCAACGACGAAGTCTGGCAGGACAGCGAACGGCGGATTTTTGTCCCGCCGCACAAACGTGCAATCGGTTACGTGTTCCAGGAAGCCAGTTTGTTTCCGCACCTGTCAGTGCTGGCCAACCTGCAATTTGGCCTTAAACGCATTGCCAAGGCCCAGCGCCGGGTCGACATGGCGCAAGCCACCGAACTGCTGGGCATCGGTCATTTGCTGGAGCGTCATCCGCAGCATCTGTCCGGCGGCGAACGCCAACGTGTCGGCATCGCCCGCGCGCTGTTGACCAGCCCGAAACTGTTGCTGATGGATGAGCCATTGGCCGCTCTCGACAGCCAGCGCAAAAACGAAATCCTGCCGTACCTGCAACGTCTGCACGACGAGCTGGACATCCCGGTGCTTTACGTCAGCCATGCGCAGGATGAGGTCGCCCGCCTGGCCGATCATCTGGTGCTGCTCAGCGACGGCAAGGCCCTGGCCAGCGGCCCGATTGGCGAAACCCTCGCGCGCCTTGACCTGCCAATGGCGTTGGGCGATGACGCCGGAGTGATCATCGAAGGCCAGGTCAGCGCCTATGATGCCGAGTACCAGTTGCTGAGTCTGCAATTGCCGGCGACTGCCATGAACATCCGGGTGACTCACGCGCCGATGGCGGTCGGTCAGGCCCTGCGCTGCAAGGTGCACGCCCGCGATATCAGTCTGGCCCTGCACAACAGCGAGGCCAGCAGCATCCTCAATCGCTTGCCGGTGATCGTGGTCAGCGAGCTGGCGGCGGACAATGCCGCGCATGTGCTGATTCGGCTCGATGCCGGCGGCACACCGTTGCTGGCGCGGATCACGCGGTTTTCCCGGGATCAGCTCGGCATCCACCCGGGCCAGCATTTATGGGCGCAGATCAAGGCCGTCGCCGTGCTGGCCTGAATTGGTTGGCACGACGGCCACGGCGCGCGGTCAATCGCTGTAACAGAGCGATTCGCCAAGGACACCGCCATGCCCGACACCGCACTAGCCGACGTCTTACCGCCCGACCTGCATTACGTCGACGATACCCAACCCGGCCTCACCCGTAAAAAGCTGCGCGGCAAGTTCGCCTATTTCGATCCGGCCGGGCAGCGCATCACCGACCCTGATGAGATCAAACGGATCAATTCGCTGGCAGTGCCGCCGGCCTACACCGACGTGTGGATCTGCGCCGATCCGCGTGGCCATTTGCAGGCCACCGGACGCGATGCCCGGGGCCGCAAGCAGTATCGCTATCACCCGCGCTGGCGCGAGGTGCGTGATGCCGACAAGTACTCGCGCTTGCGTGAGTTCGGCCTGGCGCTGCCGAAGTTGCGCAAACAGCTCGAAACCTTGCTGGACGCCCCCGGCTTCAGCCGCGACAAAGTCATGGCCACGGTCATCACACTGCTCGACGCCACATTGATTCGTGTCGGCAATACCCAATACGCGCGGGACAACCGCTCCTATGGCCTGACCACCCTGCGCAGCCGACATGTCGAGGTCAACGGCAGCGCGATTCTGTTCCAGTTTCGCGGCAAAAGCGGCATCGAACACCAGATCACCGTCAAGGATCGTCGCCTGGCGCGCATCATCAAGCGCTGCCTGGAAATCCCCGGACAGAATCTGTTTCAGTATCTGGACGAAAACGGCGAGCGGCACACCGTCAGTTCCCATGACGTCAACAGCTACCTGCAAACCCTCACCGGTGCCGACTTCACCGCCAAGGATTACCGCACCTGGGCCGGCAGCGCACTGGCTCTGGCGGTATTGCGCGAACTGCAATGGGAGTCGGAAGCCGAGGCGAAACGGCATGTGGTGGAGATGGTCAAGAGCGTGTCCAAACAGCTGGGCAACACCCCGGCGGTGTGCCGCAAGTGCTACATCCATCCGGCCGTGGTCGAGCGTTTCCTGCTCGGCGCGCTGGCCGAACTGCCACGCCCTAGGGTGCGCAAGGGCTTGCGCTCCGAGGAAGTGGCGCTGGCGATGTTTCTCGAGCAAATGATGGACGCGTCTTGATCGCGGCGGATGGGTGATCTAGGCTAGCCACCTTTCCCCCGTCCGGACGACCGCAGACAGTGAACAATCAAGCCTTCTGAAAATGTAATCGCGATAAGCGCTGAATAGCGCCTGTCAGTCTTCACGACATTTTTCGGAGGTGCCGATGACTCACGTCTGGCGCACGCCTGCCCTCGTCTCGCTGAATCAAACCAGTTTTCAGTTCGCTAATGGCGAGACGATTTTCAACGACCTGAATCTGCAATTCGATCACACCCACACCGCCATCGTCGGGCGCAACGGCGTCGGTAAAAGCGTGCTGGCCAAGCTGATCGCCGGGCACTTGCAACCAACTGCCGGTAGCGTCACCTGCTCGGTTCCATTGGCTTATGTGGCGCAAACATTCACCGCCGATGCGCGGCAGACCGTGGCCGACGCCACCGGCACCGCCGCCGCCCTTCGCGCATTGCAACGGCTGCAGTCTGGCGAGGCGGCAGCAGAAGATTTCGAGATCCTCGGCGAGCGCTGGGATCTGCCCGAACGTCTGCGCCAATCGCTGGATAACGCCGGTCTGCCGGACATTGCTCCCACGGATCTGACCCAACCGCTGAGCGTCGGCCAGCAAGCGCGGCTGGCGTTGATCGGGGCGCTTCTGAATCCGGCGCATCTGTTGGTGCTGGATGAACCGACCAACCATCTCGACGGCCCCGGCCGCGACTGGTTGATGAGCGAACTGGAACGCTGGCGCGGCGGATTGATCGTCATCAGCCACGATCGGCAATTGCTTGAACGCATGCAGCGTATCGTCGAGCTGACGCCGCTGGGTGTCACGGTGTACGGCGGCAATTTTTCCGCTTACCAGCAGCAACGACAAATCCATCAGGCAGCGGCGCAAGCGACGCTGGATCAAAGCCGAACCGAGCGCCGGCGCGAGCAGCAGCGCTTGCAAAACGAGCACGACACCATCCAGCGGCATGCCGCCCGCTCACTGCGCAATGCCAAAACCGCCAACGTCTCAGGCTTCGAACGCGCCGGCCTCAAAGGTGCGGCGAGGCAGATCATGGGCCAGGTGCGTCATGGTCATCAGCAGCGCAAATCGGAGCTTGATGCACGGGTGCGCGATGCCTATGCCAAAGTGCTCGCGGATGATGCGGTGCTGATGAACCTGCCCGGCAGCGCAGTGCCTGCTGCGCGCAGAGTCTGCTCGTTGATTGATACGTGCCTGCCATGGCTGCCGGCGCAACCGTTCAATCTCACGCTGAGCGGTCCTGTGCGCGTCGCCGTCATTGGTCCGAATGGCTGCGGCAAATCGACGTTGCTCAGAGTGCTCGCGGGTCAACTGCATCCCGCCAGTGGCGAATGCATCACCCATGTTCCTGCGGCTTATCTGGACCAGCATCTGAAGCTGCTGGATGACCGTCTCAGCGTCATCGAGCAACTGCTCGCGCTGCAGAGTCGGTTGAGTGAGAGCGAATTGCGCAGCCATCTGGCGCATCTGCAACTGGACGCGCAGCGGGTCACCCGACCGAGCGCTTCACTGAGCGGTGGAGAACGTTTGAAAGCCGCGCTGGCGGTGGCCTTGTGGGGCAAGACATCTGCGCAATTGTTGCTGCTCGATGAGCCGAGCAATCATCTGGATCTGGCATCGGTTCAGGCTTTCGAGCAGGCATTGCAGACGTTTCCCGGCGCAATTGTTGCGGTTTCCCACGATCCTGAGTTTCTACAAGCGTTGAGTCCGACGCACCGCCTGGATTGGCATGCCACGGAGTGGCGGCTGCAACCGACGAACTGACTGGCTATTTTTTGCACGATTGGCCAAGGCTTCTATAGTTGATCTGACACCTATTTGCTGTGGTGACGCCATGGAAGACATCTTTGTCGTAAAACGCTGCAACAAGATCATCATTCACGGCCGCCGCGCCGGGGAAAGTAAGCATGAACCCGCTGAGGCCAGCAGTTGGTTTCGGATCAACGACACCCGCACCGGCGGCTTCATCGGCGACGGCTACGATCTTGAGGAAGATGCCCGACGCGAATGCCGACGGCTCAATGCGGCCAGCTCGCCGCTGCCGGCGCGACAATCGGCCGGCTGATGCAATTGACAGGCGGGGTCTATACTCAAAGCAGCTGACGGACCAGCGCCCCAACGGCAGAGAGCTCGCAGCCCGCGGGCTTTTTGCTGCCTCTCAACGGTTTGTCTGAACGGAGGTGTTCCATGTCCGAAAAAGAGTCCATCACCACCCTCCTCACCTTGCTCGACTCTCGTCAGGCGCGACTTGCCGCGGCCTGCAAGGAAATCGCCGACTGGGTCGATCATCAAGGCGGCCATCCGACTGCCCTGCGCATCCGCGATCGACTGAACGACATCGAAAAAGACACACCGCTGATCCGCAGCACCCTGTCGTCGCTACAACCGGTCGAACGGCCACTGCCACGTTTCAGATGACTGCACAGCGATAATCGACAGCTAACCGGCGTACCGTCTGGCCGATGTACCGAACACCCCGAGGTGTGGGCGGTCAAAACCTGTACACGTCACCCAGGAGACGGTTCATGGTTATCCATTTCAAAACAGAAGGACATCTGGCTTGTGGTCACAAGGGCAGCAACCTTGCCTCAAGCCTGGAACTCAATCGCGTCAAATGCCGCAGCTGCCGCAACACAGACGCCTACAAAGAAGCACGCAAGACCCAACGCAATGCCGCACGCCGCGCAGCGCGCCACACCAAAGCTGATCATGGTGCGTCGAACTGGCGTTCGGAGTGGATCGAACGCCTGACCGCGCTGGCCGGGCCGCAGCGCCTGCCAAGGGGCTTTTTCGGGCAAGCGTTCGTATAACCGATTGATGTCGTGTTTTTAGTCCATCACTCGACGTGAATTGCCACGAATTCACCGCTCGAACCCATCAATGCCCTGGCCTTATCGTCAGGGCTTTTTGTTGAAAACTCCGGTTCGAGCAGCCCGTAGCCCTGAGGCAAGCTTGCAAATAGCCAACGCGCCCTCATAACCAGAACCATATCCACCGTCACCTATAGGCAAAAAATCATGACCGGACAAACCGAAACCGCGATTCTCGCCGGGGGCTGCTTCTGGGGCATGCAGGACCTGCTGCGGCGTTATCCCGGTGTGCTGGAAACCCGCGTCGGTTACAGCGGCGGCGATGTACCGAACGCCACCTACCGCAACCACGGCAACCACGCTGAAGCCATCGAAATCATCTTCGACCCGGCGGTGATCAGCTACCGGCAGATCCTCGAGTTCTTCTTCCAGATCCACGATCCGAGTACGCCCAACCGTCAAGGCAACGATCTCGGCCCCAGCTATCGTTCGGCGATCTATTATCTCAGCGAAGAGCAACGCGACATCGCCGAGGATACCGCCGCCGACGTTGACGCTTCCGGTCTCTGGCCGGGCCGAGTAGTCACCGAAATCGAACCGGCGGGGCCGTTCTGGGAAGCGGAACCTGAGCACCAGGACTACCTGGAGCGGATCCCGAATGGCTACACCTGCCACTTCATCCGTCCGAACTGGAAGTTGCCCAAGCGCAGCTAATAACACACCTGCGTAATCACTCCACGCACAGCGCTGGCCTTTACTGAAGGCCGGCGCTCGCGCACCTCTGCAATTGATCATTTTGGTGAGCCCTCCGTAGCACAGTTCAAGCGCCCAAGGATGAACATACGTTCATCGCAAGCATGGCTCAAAGCGTCTAGCCTGCAGGTTCCAACATAGTGCCTACAGGAGTACCCCACCATGTTCTCGCACGAAAGCCTCCCGCTGATTGCCATTTTCACCATCATGCTACTGTGCGTACTGGCTGCGTTTTTACACCCGGTACATGCATTCTTCAGCTGGCTGCGCAGGCGCAAGGAACGATCAAACGCCCAGGCTGCAAAAGAGGTTGATTCGCGCTGAATGTGTTCCCTCAACTGGCCCGGGTATGCCTGGGCTTTTTGTTTTCTCGCCGAACAGCAGATACAAAAAAGCCCAGCGCGGGGCTGGGCCTGATTTTTCGTCAAGGTTAAAAACATCGCCGCCATCTTGCCGACGTTGAAGTCCATGCCGATAAACAGCGGCTCACCGGGCAGCACAGTGTCGAAGCACTGGTTCAGCTTGCGGTCGTAAGCGTGGTAGATCGACCCGGACTGCTGCCGCAACTCTCTTCGGATGCGTCGCGATTCCAGAAGAGACCTGGACCAACTTGGGTCCGTCTAATCTCGTCACCGAGGCTGGAAAAATTGTTTGCTACACAGATGCCAACATTATTGATGGCAAGCGGATTGTAGGTACTCTGTGCGCCACTCCGCGCTCGGGCTTTCTGAGCGATGGCGAGCCACAAGTTCTCGCAGGCGTGAACTACCGTCAACCGTTCCGAATAGACCTCAGTAAAGCCACAAAGGGCGAACAACTGCCATTCGGTGACAAGACGGGCCTTCTTGAATGCGAGCCAGATGAGGCCGACGGGGCAAAATCCACCCCCGTGAAATTCTGCAAGGTAACAATCAACGGACAGGCTCTAGTCAGCGCTAAGATTACCTTCGCATACAAGTAACCAAGTCAAAGCCGCAGTATCCCTGCGGCACGCCTACCGCACCATCACCATTCCGAACCACTCTTCAATGATCCGGCGCATGACTGGCTCTGTCAGGATTGCGGATGTTTTTTCGCCGGCGATCACTGAACGCACAAGGTCACAGGGCAGCACGTGGACACCGTCTTCAGCCGTTACCGTCAGGTGTGATCGCTGATCCGCAATGTCATGAATTTATGCGGTCATGCGCTGCTCCCGTGTCGCGACACAATTTGCTGATTCGCGAAACGTGTCGCGACCTGGAAAATTGGAATTCTTCACTCCAGATAAACAGCTACCATTCATTTCTTTCGAACGGAATCGACCAATGACCTTCAGATACATTGTTTTGATGCTCGCGGCCGCTTCAGTGACCGGGTGCGGAACAATCAACACGACCTTCCGGGACGATGCCGTGGCTAGCAATAAACTGGCTCGTTGGCATTCCCATTGTGACTCGGTTCCGCGAATCTACAGCGGTACAGTCTTTAATTACTGCACGCTAGACGCGGAACCACGGCGAAGCACTGGTTTCGATGGATATCCTGCGCCCGCACTTATTGTTCTCGACATGGGGCTCTCAGCGGTTACAGACACTGTCGTGCTGCCCTATTCCATCTACCTGCAGAACAAGCACGGCGATATCAAGAAGGCTCGTTTCGAGTAGCAACTACACTGACTACTTCGATGAGATGGTGGCGTGACCTACTTGCCGCGCCGCTCGATCCCGCCCGGCGCCTTTTCACAACGCATGCAATGCTCACAGTTTAGCGTTCGGCACAGCCAGGCCTTCACCCGCCGCCACCAGATGACCATGAAGATGTGACGCATACCGGCAAGGGCCAGCGAGACGTGAAGCGTGATCCCGGCGGTGGTCGGGCCGATGATGAAGATGTTCTGGTTGCGGCTCATCACCACAAACCCGCTGATGGCGATCGCTGAATAGATCAGCTTGCCGAGGATTCCGTCCCGCACTCGACCGCTCAGAACACACCAAGTCGCCCACAAGGCAATAAAGCCGCAGGCGATAGAGTTGATAGTTCAAGACTCATGGTGGATTGCCTCCCCCGAACCGCTGGCGAATGAGCACCCGGAGGTCAGCGGCTCTGATGGCTCGGTTGATGGCCGCAAGAGCGATCCGCCGAAGGTGCCCAGCAGGAAGCCAATGCCGCGACAATCTTCGGCTCAGTCACACCCAGATAGGTGCTGACCTTGCTCGTCAGGTACAGCGAGCAAGCGATGCCGGTGATCAGGAAGATCAGCCAGGCGTGCCAGTCGGCCAGATCGTCTTTGTGCCACCAGCTTGCGACGACAGCGCCGACCAGTCCTGCGATCAGCAATTCAAACCTGTCGATCTTGTCGAGCAGGCGCTGCAATAACTCCATGCACTCGACTCCTTAAATGCGAATGGCTATCCCTGCGGAAAAACTGGCTCAGCGCTTGTTGGAACTAGCCAGAAACATCCAGCCAAAACAAGTTGCGAAAAGCCCCCGAGGCTCCAAGGTGCCAAAGCCTAAGACGTGGGTCCAAGGCACAGCGGTGCATGCTCATGTTTCAACGGACAGGGTAATCAAGGCCGCCAGAACGAGAAGACCTTGAAAGGGATGGTTCTAAGAGCGGGCTTTGGGATGTAGACCAGGTGCTACCAACTTTTCCGAGAGCTGATTATCTGCTGGCATCTATCAGCCATCTCCGGGAGTGATACAGCCACATCAGACAGCACTCGATCCATCTCGCGCTCGTCCAGAAATGGATAGACGTCGAGATTGAGAGCGATCTGAACCTTGCGCAAATTGGTGCCTTCTACCAGCCAACGCTCAACAGCGCGAGTCATCGCTGACCCGTTGTCCTCCGTCTGCCAGGCAAGAAAATCGAAGAGCCGGGCCACCTGCATGAAAGAGATTGAATCGGGAATATCGGCAAAAAGCCGGTCAGCCAGGTTGTCCTCCCCAAACTCAAGGACGACTGCCCGCGCAGCGCTGAACGCTTCAGTGTATTCGGGCTCGCTGCTCTCTGTTGCGATCACGTTCAACGCCCTTTCAACAACCTGATGCATAGCAATTGCGCGCTCCGAAAAGGAGTTCGATGCTACCAGCCTTCAGCGCTACGGGCTAAACAACCAGCGCCACGACAGCCTGTCGTTAACTACCCGATCCTCTCTATGAGAGCGCATCGGGGTGTGATCTGAGGTCAAGCCTCGGGCATCGGATGTGCCAACTGGTCGCCTACAGGGCTACCCCTTCCGCCGAATGCCGGTTGAGCCCCGGACAGATCACACCCCGATGCGAAATAAAACTTTGGCCTACTCCCGCCCCTTTGCATCTCGGTAATAGCTATCACATATCACTTCAAGTAATTCTTGGGTGGCCTCGGTCCGCATGCGTACAACCATTTGCTCAAGCTCCGCTTTGTGTTTTGGCTGCGAGGAGAATTCCCGAATGTCGTTTGCTAATTGAGTCGACATGTGTGGATGTAGCGATATGAATTGCTCTAAAGAAAGCTCCTTTTCTGGATGCTTCTCTCCGCAGACTTGGTAGAGAGCTGCACCACCGACGGCCATCTCATGTTCGCTGGCAGCATGGGCGGTCGATGCAAGAGTGCAGCCAATAAGTGCGGCGAACACGCCAATACGCGATCTTTCCAACGGCATTTCATACCCCAGCATTCATGTTTGGCATCAAGGCCGACGCAAGCCTATCGGCTTAGCCCCTTCATTTCTTTAACCCCTCCCCGCTGCCGACACCACTCGAATGCACTCCCCCTCGCCTGCACTATGTATGTACCGGAGACATGGTGGACAGGTGTTCGGAGACATGGTGGACACTTTTTAATAGACACATTGCTCATCGCCAAGGAGATGACCTGTGTCTTGGGAAGAGGTGCACGACAAGGCTGACGCCGGACTGCGCGATGCCATGGACTTGGCCTATTTGACTGGCCAGCGAGTGACAGACACGCGGCTTATGGATGAACGAGACGTGCGCGACGGCCAAATCTGGGTGCTCCAGGGGAAAACGAAGGCCAAACGACGGATTGAGGTAACCGGTGAGCTGAAAGTTTTGATTGATCGAATCATAGCCAGGAAGTCCGGACACAAAGTCCGCTCGACGCGGCTGATCGTGGCAGAAAACGGCACTCCGATGACGGAGGCAATGTTGCGCAGGAGATTTGATGTGGCCAGGGAGGCAGTTGGTGTTGAAAAGGCCGAGTTTCAAATGCGTGATTTACGCGCCAAGGCTGGTACTGATAAGGCAGAATCGAGCGGCGACATCATGCGGGCCAAGGATCAACTTGGGCATACCACCGTAGGGATGACAGAGCAGTACATTCGCAATCGAAAGGGTAAAAAGGTCATGCCCACAAAGTGAATTGCGAACCAATGTCAGAATTGCGACCCGGAAACAAACAAGGGTTTGCCTCAGCTTTCGCCCGCAAACCCTTGATTTAAGATGGTGCCCGAAGCCGGAATCGAACCGGCACGCCCTTACGAGCGGGGGATTTTAAGTCCCATGCGTCTACCAGTTTCGCCATTCGGGCGGTAGCGCTGTTGTAGTGCTCAAATCAGTCGGCCAGAGAATCTGACTTTGTTGAGCCTTTGAAGCAGAGCGGGAAATATATACATCACGTCCCGGTGAAGCAAGTTCACAGTGGCTGATTTCAAGACTAAATCTTGCAGTGCACTGAAAATAAAAAAGCTCCGTAAATCATGGATCTACGGAGCTTGTTTATAGTGGAGGCCGAGGTCGGAATCGAACCGGCGTAGGCGGATTTGCAATCCGCTGCATAACCATTTTGCTACTCGGCCTCAAACGATCGCTGTTTAGTAGCACAACAACAACCGCGTACAAACTTGGAGCGGGAAACGAGACTCGAACTCGCGACCCCGACCTTGGCAAGGTCGTGCTCTACCAACTGAGCTATTCCCGCTTGGTGTGGCGCATTCTATAGATTTCAGATGCCCCGTCAACCCTTTGATTCAAAAAAGTTTTATTTCTTTTCAACGTCGGTTTTCAGATGCGGCCAGGCGGCCCGCAGGTATTGAACCATCGACCACAACGTCAGGCCCGCCGAGATCATCAGCAAGGCGTAACCCAGCAGCACCCAGAAGCTGAAATCGCGGGGATTGGCCAGCAGGATCACCAGCGCCAGCATCTGCGCCGCGGTTTTCCACTTGCCGAGATTGGACACTGCTACATGAGCGCGGGCACCGAGTTCGGCCATCCATTCACGCAAGGCCGATACGACAATCTCGCGGCCGATGATGACGGCTGCGGGAAGTGTCAGCCACAAATTGCCGTGTTCCTGAACCAGCAGTACCAAAGCGACTGCCACCATCAGCTTGTCGGCAACCGGATCGAGAAACGCGCCGAACGGCGTGCTTTGTTCAAGGCGGCGGGCCAGATAGCCATCCAGCCAATCAGTTGCCGCCGCAAAGGCGAATACCGAAGCGGAGGCCATATAGCTCCACTGGTAAGGCAGGTAAAACAGCAAAATGAAGATCGGGATGAGCAGGACGCGGAGAACGGTAATCAGATTAGGGATATTCATCGGCACAACTGGCTACGAGGTGAGTTGGCATTCTACTCGCTATGCAGGTTTGCATAAATCGACTCTGCGAGCTTTTTACTGATCCCCGGTGCTTTGGCGATCTCTTCGATGCTTGCACGAGACAGCTCCTGCAATCCACCAAAATGTTTCAACAAGTCCCGACGTCGGGTCGGCCCGACACCCGCAACGCCTTCCAGCGTCGAGGTGCGGCGGGTCTTGCCGCGCCGCGCACGGTGGCCGGTGATTGCGAAGCGGTGCGCCTCGTCACGAATCTGCTGGATCAGGTGCAACGCCGGGGAATCGCCACGCAGCGTGAACTCATGCGCGGCATCATTGAGATACAAAGTTTCGAAGCCTGCCTTGCGTGTTGCACCCTTGGCCACACCCAGAAGAATGAGATCCGGCACCGCCAGCTCGTTGAGTACGTCGCGGGCCATCGACAACTGACCTTTGCCGCCGTCCACCAACAGAATGTCCGGCAGCTTGCCCTCCCCGTCCTTCAGTTTGCTGAAGCGCCGGGTCAACGCCTGGTGCATGGCTGCATAGTCATCACCCGCCGTGACGCCTTCAATGTTGTAACGACGATAGTCGGATTTGATCGCGCCTTCCGGGCCGAACACGACACAGGAAGCGACGGTGGCCTCACCGCTGGAGTGACTGATGTCATAGCACTCAAGACGCTGCGGCGGCTCATCCAGGTTCAGCACTTCAGCCAGCGCATCGAAACGCGCAGCCGTGTGTTGACGATTGGCCAGGCGTGCGCCCAGCGCTTGCTCGGCATTGGTGACCGCCAACTGCTGCCATCGTGCCCGCGTGCCGCGTACCCGGTGGCTGATGCTCAGCTCCCGACCGCGCAGCTCGTGGATGGCGTCGATCAGAGCCGTGGCGTCTTCGGGAACCACGTTGACGATCAGTTCGCCTGGCAGGTCGCGCTCCGGACTGCTGATGTAGTACTGACCGAGGAACGCCGCCATGACTTCAGCGACCTCCTCCTCGATACCCACCTGCGGAAAGAAGTTCTTGCTGCCCAACACCCGACCGCCGCGCACACTGATCAAGTGAACGCAAGCGCCGCCCGGGTTGACGAAAGCTGCGATAACATCGATGTCGCCCGTTCCACCTTCCATGCTTTGCTGATCCTGAACACGGCGCAGCAAGGCAATCTGGTCACGCAACTCGGCGGCGCGCTCGAATTCGAGATTGATTGCCGCCTCTTCCATTGCCGTGGACAGCTCATTGGTCAGGGCATGACTGCGCCCCTCGAGAAACATCACCGAATGGCGTACATCCTCGGCGTAGACCTCAGGTTCGACCAGACCGACACAAGGCGCCTTGCAACGCTTGATCTGATATTGAAGACACGGGCGCGTGCGATTTTTGTAATAGCTGTCTTCGCACTGACGGACGAAAAAGGTCTTTTGCAAGAGGCTGAGGCTTTCGCGAATCGCCCCGGCGCTCGGGTACGGGCCGAAATACTTGCCCTTGGCCTTCTTCGCGCCACGGTGGATACTCAGGCGTGGGAATTGGCCGTCAGACAGAAAGACATAGGGATAGGACTTATCGTCGCGCAGCAGAATGTTGTACGGCGGCCGCCACTCTTTGATCAGGGTCTGCTCAAGCAGCAACGCCTCGGTTTCGTTGGCGGTAATGGTCGTTTCGACCTGCGCGATACGCCCGACCAGCGCAGCGGTTTTTGGCGCCAGCCCGGTCTTGCGAAAATAGCTGGCAAGGCGCTTCTTGAGGTTCTTGGCCTTGCCGACATACAGCAGGCGCGCATCGCTGTCGAACATGCGATAGACGCCGGGGCGCCCACTGACAGTCGCCAGGAAGGCGCCGGAATCGAATACTTCAGTCATGATCAGGCGCTGGCATCCACCATGCCGTGGCGCACAGCCAGCAACGTAAGCTCGACGTCACTGCTGATCGACAGCTTTTCGAAAATCCGGTAGCGATATGTGTTCACCGTTTTCGGCGACAAGCAGAGTTTGTCGGAGATGATCTGCACCTTCTGGCAGCCGACAATCATCAACGCGATCTGGATTTCCCGCTCGGACAAGGCGTCGAAAGGTGAATCGTTGGTTGGCTGGAACGACTTGATCGCCAGTTGCTGGGCAATCTGCGGACTGATGTAACGCTGCCCGGCAAACACCAGACGGATCGCCTGAACCATTTCCGGCAAACCAGCGCCCTTGGTCAGGTAGCCGGCGGCACCAGCCTGTAACAGGCGCGTAGGAAATGGATCTTCCTCGCACACGGTCACCGCGACGACCTTGATGTCCGGGTGGCTGCGCAACAGCTTGCGCGTGGCCTCGAGGCCACCAATACCGGGCATCTTTACGTCCATCAGGACCACATCGGGTTTCAACTCACGGGCCTTGATCAGGGATTCTTCCCCGGACTCGGCCTGTCCAACCACCTGCAAGCCATCGATATCGGCCAGCATACGTGTAATGCCTGTACGAACGAGATCATGGTCGTCGACCACTAGCACCCTAATCAAGCAGACACCTCGCGATATGGTCTTATTGGGATGCCGGACACCTTAGCAAAAAGTGCCAGACAGACCTAGCGGCAAGCATCATTTAAAAAGTTTCAATTCATCATCGAAGGCTTGCCGGCCGTGGGTTTCAGAGCACAAGTGTACCGAAATCGAGCTCCATCCTCAGGAAACACTCGTCCTCACCGCACACCTTGAAGCCTTTTCTCTTATACAGACTTTGCGCCGGATTATTTTTGAATACTGTCAAACGCAGTGCTGGCAGTTTTTCGCCGCGAGCCAAAGCGACAACCTGATCAATCGCCCAGGATCCTGCACCTTGCCTGCGAGAGACCTCGGCTATTTGCAGCTCGCGGATGTACAAGGCCCGGCGATCATGACTGAGACTGAAAAATCCCACAGGAACTTCACCAAGAAGGACCAGCCAGTTGTCCCGCCCATCCCAAGCAACGTCGAACGCTTCGTCCTGCCACAGCAGCTCGTGGTCAATGTAATAGCGCAGCATGTTCTGGCACGTCAGCTTTCGGGCGAACGCCCGATCTGCCGATTCGGCACGACGCAATGCCCAGGTCACAGGTCTACCGCCACGGGTACTACCCGCCCCTGCCATGCGCCGGCATCACGCCGGGCAAGAACCAACACTTCACCCGGCCCTTGCGCCGCCACCACCAGTGTCCCGCTTTCAGACCAGAACGCGCTGCGACCCGCCGATTGCCATCCACCCGTGAGCCCGGCGTGATTGGCCATCAGCACCGCCATTGAGTGGTTTTGGGCATAGCCCTGCAGCAGCGCGCTATCCACGCCGTAGCCTTTTTCCCCGATCAGCACGCCTGCTGCGTACAGGTCGGCACCAAGATCGGCGGCCGCTGCCGCGTGACTGGCATGGGAAAAATCAGCGCAGACCGCCAGCGCTATGGTATCGCCGCCTATGCTCAAGGACGAACCACCAGCACCTGGGGCATAGAAAAGCTCTTCGCCACTGTGCAGATGTTGTTTGCTGTAAACCTCAAGAGAACCATCCCCTCCTAATGTCAGCGCGCCGATCAATACCTTCGAACTGTCCCTATCGCGAATCGGCATACCGACGACAGCGGTGAGGCCTAGCTCGCGAGCGCAATCGCGCAAGGGTTGCAGCACAGCATCCTGCGGATCGATTGCCAGGTCTGCGGCCATCTGGCCTTCGTAGCCTGTCAGCGACAGCTCCGGGAACACCAGCAGCTCGACGCCCTGCTCCGCCGCCACGGCCATGAAGCGCAAATGACGGGCGATGTTCGCCGCCAGATCACCGGCAATGGAGAGCGACTGGGCTGCAGCGACCGTGAACATCGACATGAATCATCCTTGGTGTTTGTGCAAAGCAACCAGTGTGTCACAACGCCTGCAGCACTCAAGCGATAGGTAACCTCCGCAATGGCGATAGCAATTTCTGATTGCTCAGCCGTACGGGCCTCTAGTAAGCTCGGCGCATTCATCGGAGACAACCATGTTCAACGCCCTCTCACAGCTTCGTTCCGCCAGCGCCCTGCGCTCGGTTGCGGCTGCCCGGGCGAATGACGCTTGCGCTCCTGTCAGCTTTTATTTTGGGTATTGGTTTAGCCACTGGCGCGCCTGATACCCACCGGCGCCCATAAAAACGGGTCGCCTACCAGAGAATTCTCAACCCCCGGTCGGCCTCCCGACCGGGGGTTTTGTTTTTTCAGGCCCCAAATTTTTCAGCAACACACCAGAACTTTGAGGAATCACGACATGAACTACGCCACTTATTACCGTTACGACACTTTTACCGCCTGGCGATTTAGCAACCTCCGCTCGGGACAGCCTGCCGCCTCCGATCGGTCACCCACAGGTGGCAAGCACACACACGCAGCCAATCCGGCCAATTGTCGAACACCCCAGTAGGGCCGAGTGAGCGGGAAACACCCGCCGCCAGCCCAGGAATCCCGAATATGAACTCGTCTGTTTCTGCTCTGCCACTGACCACCCTTGATTCTGCCAACGAAGCACTGACCCTGCGTCTGCCCAGCGCCTTGCAGCTCAAACAGCAATTGCCCCTGAGCAATGCCCTCGCCCAGCAAGTCGCAGCCCACCGCCAGGCGGTCCGCGCGATCCTCAATGGCGAAGACCATCGCCTGCTGGTCGTCGTCGGCCCTTGCTCGATTCACGACCCGCGCTCCGCACTCGAATACGCCGAAAAACTTTCCCGCCTGGCCCATGAAATCAGCGACGAGATGCTGCTGGTGATGCGCGCCTACATCGAAAAACCCCGCACCACCGTCGGCTGGAAAGGTCTGGCTTACGACCCGCACCTGGATGGCAGCGACGACATGGCTGGCGGCCTGACCCTGTCGCGTGAATTGATGCTTGAGATGATCCGCCTGGGGCTGCCCATCGCTACCGAGTTGCTGCAACCAATGGCGACCGGCTACTTCGACGACCTGCTCAGTTGGGTTGCTATCGGTGCACGCACCACCGAATCGCAGATTCACCGGGAAATGGCCAGCGGCCTGAACATGCCCGTAGGTTTCAAGAACGGCACCGACGGTGGCGTAGGTGTAGCCGTCGACGCCATGCGCTCAGCAGCACATCCGCACCGACACTTCGGCGTCGACAGCCAAGGACACCCGGCGATCATCCAGACCCCGGGCAACCCCGACACTCATATAGTGCTGCGCGGCGGTCATCACGGTCCTAACTACGATCGCGAAAGCGTCGCCCGGGTACATGCCGACCTGAGCCGACTGAAAATTCCGAGCCGGATCATGGTCGACTGCAGCCACGCCAACAGCGGCAAGGACCCATTGCGCCAGCCCGACGTGTTCAACGAGGTGCTCGAACAACGCCTGCAAGGTGATCGCGCCTTGATCGGCATGATGATTGAGTCCCATCTGTTCGAGGGCTGCCAGCCTTTGAGCCCTGCCCTGCGTTATGGCGTATCGATCACCGATGGTTGCCTGGGGTTCAGCGCGACGGAGCAGTTGCTGTCGAATGCCGCCAAGCGACTTCGAGCCTGATGATCCGAGCAGCCTTTGCGGGCTTATCAAAATCCCGCAAAGGCTGAGTCATCGCTCAGACTTCACCACCGGGTTATGCCCGCACCCGGATGCGTGTTATCTCGGAAGCCTGGCTTACATCATCCAGCCGCTCCACTGAATACGACACCTGCACCACAGTTTCCCGATGCTCTCGCCAGAAACGATAAGGCACGATGAATACCAAGGGCTCGCCTGCAGTTTCCCGGGTGATGTCCCGATCATCGCGGTGACTGAAATACTCACCATCGCATTTCAAGTAAACCAGCTCCCCCTCCTCGGCCTGGGCATTGCCGATCACCACGGTAATGCCATCCTCGGCATCTGCTACCTCCAGTTCGCCATCTTGCGCTTCCAGTACCTGCGGAGCTGCGAGCTCGCCTCGCATCAATGGCGCGATCAGAATTCGCGAGGTTGCAGAGTTCCTCACCTGCGCCGACCTTGATTCCACCCGGTAGCTGACGCTCACCTCCTGCATACGATGAGTGGCGATGCGATCTGCGGGTATCCAGAAAGACAGCGCTTCGCCGACAGCAAACGGCTCCACGAGCAACACATCACTGATCACCGGCAGTCCTTCGACACCTTGCCACGACAGGGTGACCCGGTCCCCGACAGCCATGCGGGCGTAAGGTCGCACGATAACGCCAGTGCCCTGCGGGACACGGGCCGGATCGAGCGTCCCGCCCACCGTCTCTTCAAGGATCGGAGCCAGCAGATCGGGTTCCGGATCACCCACATTCAGCTGCAAACGCCTGGATGACACGGGCTTCTGAAGCGCAACGCTGTACAGCGTCCAGTAAACCTCCAGCGAGCCGCGCTCCAGCGCTGCGATGTGCAAACCCTTTATGACAAAGACGAGTTCCTGACCCACCTGGTTTTCACTGACCGCACGAGTGGTTTCGTGAATATAGGGCAATCCTTCGTCATCCAGTCCTTGCCAGCTCAGCACAAGTTTGTCGCCGCACAACATGTTCGGGTAAGGCGCCACCCTGACGAATGCATGGTCCAGTGAAGGATCAAGCATTCCACCCTCCATAACCTCAAGCATCGGTGCAGGCAGCCACGAGTCTGGAGAGTCTGCCGCCGCAGAGGCGTGTCGATAGCAGAATTCGAAGTGGTCGCCGTCCACCTTCAAACTCAGAAGACGGTGTTCACCGGATTCATCCGCTACAGGGGACATATTTGACGCTGGTACCACAGAAGAATCGCCGGTGGCTTCGTATATAGACATTCGTAGCTCCATTCCTTGGATAAAACGCCGCCGTGAAGGCCGCGTCGAACGAAATCCATTGAACACCATCCAGCGACCGGCGGAAGTCAGCACAACGCCTTCCGTCGGCAGGGTAAATACACCGCATGACGTAGGCTTACGAAGCAGAATCCAGCGATACCGGGCAAAAGATTGCCAAATGTTCCGACTACCCTCTCAAGCAGAAGCGAAAATTCGTACCGCTTTTAGTCCAATTTCCTGTCAGTACAGAGGATTTTTCAGACATCGCCGACCCGCAGGCCTGTTTTACAGTGGCACGCACCAACCACTGACAAGCATCTGCAAAAGAGGCAGGAACATGCAACGGAATGCGACAACCCGCTACCCCATCCTTTTGGTCCATGGCCTGTTCGGGTTTGACCGTATCGGCCATTTCGAGCTTTTTCATGATGTCAAGCAAGCGCTGAGGGAGGCAGGCGGGCAAGTGTTTGTGCCGCAGCTGTCCGCAACCCATGACAACGAAGTTCGCGGCCAGCAATTGATGTTCCAGATCGAGCGCGTTCTGCGAGGCACCGACGCCGGTAAAGTCAACCTGATCGGACATAGCCAGGGCGCGCTGGCATGCCGTTATGCCGCTGCGCTCGCGCCGGAGAAAGTCGCCTCGGTGACATCGGTCAGCGGCCCCAATCACGGCTCGGAACTGGCTGACGCCTTACGCCTGGCGCTGGTTCCGGGAGGCCTGCCGGAGCAGGTGGCGGAGCACGCTGCGACACAGTTTGCGCGATTCCTCTCGCTGCTCAGCGGTCAGCCGGGTCTGCCGCAGAACGCCGTAGCCGCACTCAATGCCCTGACGACTGCGGACGTCGGGCAATTCAACAAAAAATACCCTCAAGGCCTGCCTTCGACGTGGGGCGGCCAGGGGGCGGAACGGGTCAATGACGTCCACTACTACTCCTGGAGCGGCACGCTGCAGGACAATTTGTTGCAGGCTCTGGATCCAGTGCATTCCGTCTGCCACGCATTATCCAGCCATTTCGTCACGGAGGCCGGACAGAACGATGGTTTCGTGGGCCGTTACAGTTCTCACCTGGGCCGGGTCATCCGCTCCGACTATCCCCTAAATCACCTTGGCAGCTTGCGCCATCCGGGCGGGTTGCGAATACCCGGCGCGGATCCCGTCGACCTCTATGTCGAACACGCGATGCGCCTGAAAGCCGCGCAACTGTAGATGTACGTCAATGTACCGAGTGGAACTTTGCAGAGAAATCGCTTACTGAATCCGGTAGGCTCCACACTTTACTGAAATAGATTGGAGAATTTCCCCATGGCTAAAGCCACTGCCCGCCACATCCTGGTTTCCAGCGAAGACAAGTGCAACGAACTCAAGGCCCAGATCGAAGGCGGTGCTGATTTCGCCGAGGTCGCCAAGGCCAACTCCAGCTGCCCGTCCAGCCGTCAGGGTGGCGATCTGGGTTCCTTCGGTCCTGGCCAGATGGTCAAGGAATTCGACACCGTAGTCTTCAGCGCGCCAATCAACGTCGTGCAAGGCCCGGTGAAGACCCAGTTCGGTTATCACCTGCTCGAAGTCACCAGCCGCCAGGACTGATCCGTCGCCTGACTGCTGTCCCAACGGCCCGCCTTTTGGTGGGCCGTTGTGTTTTGGTTACAGGATACGGCTGGCGACTGACGCGCCGCTCGCGTACAAATTGCGCTTATCGATCACCCGGCTTTAAGGCTGACAATGCGACTGGCTTTCCCGACTTTACTGTTCACTGCCGTGGCCCTGCTATTGGGCGCCGCCGGTGTGAACGCCACCCCGCAACATGCGTTGACCGTCTATGGCGAACCTGCCAAATACCCGGCCGGTTTCAGCCACTTCGACTACACCAATCCGCAGGCGCCCAAGGGCGGCACCATGCGCCGCTCGGCGATAGAGATCGGGCATTTCGATCACATCCTGCCTTATATAGATAAAGGCATCGGCGTCACCCAGATCGACGGCATGCTCTATTCGCCGCTGGCCCAGCGCTCGATGGACGAGCCCTACACGGTCTATGGCCTGGTGGCGCAAAAGATGGAGCGCTCGGAGGATGGTCTGTCGCTGCGCTTCTTCATCGATCCCAAGGCGCGTTTTGCCGACGGCAAGCCGATCACTGCCGAGGACGTGCGCTACACCTATGACCTGTTGATGACCCAGGGCAGCCTGCGCTATCGCACGCAGTTCGCCGACGTCAAAGGCGTGGAAGTGGAAGCGCCGCTGACCGTGCGCTTCGATTTCAAGAGCAACGAGAACCGCACCCTGCCGCTGGACATTGCCACCCTGCCGGTGTTTCCCGAGCACTGGTGGAAAACCCGCGACTTCGCCGGTGGCGGTGGCTATGAACCACCACTGGGCAGCGGCCCGTATCGGGTCGGCAAGGTCGACTCCGGGCGCAGCATCACCTTTGAACGCAACCCCGACTGGTGGGGCAAGGACCTGCCGGTCAGTCGCGGCCTGTATAACTTCGATCACTTCAGCATCGAATATTTCGGCGACACCGATGTCGCCCGCCAGGTATTGCGCGGCGGTGCCTATGACTACAACCGCGAGTTTTCCGCCACCGGCTATTCGATCGGTTACGACAGCCCTGCGCTGAGTGACGGCCGCTTGCAGAAAGCCCACCTGGCCACCGAGGCCCCGCAATCTGCGCAGGGGTTCGTGTTCAACCTGCAGAAACCGATGTTCCAGGATCGTCGGGTGCGCCAGGCGCTGGCGATGCTCTGGGATTTCGAGTGGAGCAACCGGCAGATGATGCGCAACATGTACATCCGCCAGCAGAGCTATTTCTCCAATACCGCACTGGCAGCCCGCGAGTTGCCGGATGCCGCCGAGCTGAAAATCCTCGAGCCGTTGCGCGGGCAGGTTCCCGACGAAGTGTTCACCCAGGTCTTCGAGGCGCCGAAAACCGATGGCAGCGGGCTGATCCGCGACAAGCAACTGCAAGCCCTGGAACTGCTCGAACAGGCTGGCTGGAAACCCGAGGGCGACCAACTGGTCAACGCCGAAGGCGAACCGTTGAGTTTCACCTTTCTGGTCAGCCAGAACGGTATGGATCGCCTGCTTCTGCCTTACAAGCGCACGCTGAAGCAGATCGGCATTGAGCTGAATATCCGCCGCATCGACTCCTCGCAATACGTCAATCGCCTGATGAGCCGTGATTACGACATGATCGTCACCGGCTACCCGGTCAGCACATCTCCGGGGGGCGAGTTGCTCAACTACTTCGGTTCGATATCGGCCAACGACCCCGGCGCCAACAACTACATGGTGCTGAAGAATCCGGCGGTCGACACCCTGATCAACGGCCTGATCCGCGCCTCGACCCAAAGCGACATGTTGCACTACGCCCACGCTCTGGACCGGGTGCTGCAATGGAACTACTACTGGATTCCCAACTATTACCCGCCGGGCACCTCCACCGTCTGGTGGAACCGCTTCGGCATGCCGGCGATCCAGGCCAGCAATGACGAAGCGATCGAGAGCTGGTGGGAAATCAGCAGTACGCCGCTGACCAACCAGCAGATGACCGCCGAAAAAATCGGCCGTGGCAGACCCGGAGGACCGCACTGATGTGGGCATACATTCTGCGGCGCCTGCTGCTGATCATTCCGACGCTGGTGATCATCCTGCTGGTCAATTTCGTGATCATTCAGGCCGCACCCGGTGGCCCGGTCGAACAGGCCATCGCCCATCTGCAAGGGATCGGCGGTGCGAGTGTCGGCGGCAGTTCCAGCGAAACCATGAGCAACACTTCGCGCGCCAGCCGTGGCCTCGATCCGCAACTGATCAAGGACATCGAAAAGCAGTACGGTTTTGACAAACCGGCGCATGAGCGGCTGTGGCTGATGCTCAAGAACTACGCGCAGCTGGACTTCGGCAAAAGCTTTTTCCGCGGTGCGACGGTCACCGATCTGATTCTGGAAAAAATGCCGGTGACCATTTCCCTCGGCTTGTGGGCGACGCTGATCACCTATCTGGTGTCGATCCCGCTGGGCATCCGCAAAGCGGTGCATCACGGCAGCCATTTCGACATCTGGAGCAGCACCGCGATCATCATCGGCTACGCGATGCCGGCGTTTCTGTTCGCAATGTTTCTGATCGTGGTGTTTGCCGGTGGCACGTCATTGAACTGGTTTCCAGTGCGCGGTCTGGTCTCGGACAACTTCGAATCGCTGTCGACCCTGGGCAAGATTGCCGATTACTTCTGGCACCTGGTGTTGCCGGTGACGGCGCTGGTGATTGGCGGCTTCGCCACGCTGACGATCCTCACCAAGAACTCGTTCCTCAATGAAATCACCCGCCAGTACGTAGTCACCGCCCGCGCCAAAGGCTTGAGCGAGCGCCGCGTGCTTTACGGCCATGTGTTCCGCAATGCGATGCTGCTGGTGGTCTCGGGGATTCCGCAGGCGTTCATCAGTGTGTTCTTTGCCGGTTCGCTGTTGATCGAAGTGATCTTCTCCCTCGACGGCCTCGGCCGCATGAGTTACGAAGCGGCGGTTTCTCGCGACTATCCGGTGGTGTTCGGCTCGCTGTTCATCTTCACCCTGTTCGGCCTCCTGATAAAACTGATCGGCGACTTGTGCTACACCCTGGTCGACCCACGTATCGACTTCGCCGCGAGGAACGCCTGATGTTCAAGCTCTCGCCTCTGGGCCGTCGCCGTTTCGCGCGATTCAAGAAAAACCGCCGTGGCTGGTGGTCGTTGTGGCTGTTTATTGGACTGTTCGTGGTGACGCTAGGCGGTGAACTGATCGCCAATGACAAACCACTGGTGGTCAGCTATCAGAACCAGCTCTACTTCCCGGTCCTCAAGCGCTACACCGAACAGGAGTTTGGCGGGCAATTGCCGTTCCAGGCCGATTATCGCAGTGACTATGTGCAGAACCTGATCCGCAAGGACGGTGGCTGGCTGCTGTTCCCGCCAATCCCGTTCAGCGACGACACGCCCAACTACGACCTCAATCAACCTGCGCCGAGCCCGCCCTCAAAGGTCAACTGGCTCGGCACCGACGATCAGGCGCGTGATGTGTTGGCGCGGGTGATTTTCGGTGCCCGGGTATCGATCCTGTTTGCCCTGATGCTGACCGCCGTCAGCGCGCTGATCGGCATAGCTGCCGGCGCCCTGCAAGGCTATTACGGCGGTTGGGTCGATCTGCTCGGGCAGCGTTTGCTGGAGGTCTGGAGCGGATTGCCGGTGCTGTACCTGCTGATCATTTTGTCCGGCTTTGTCGAGCCGAATTTCTGGTGGCTGCTGGGGATCATGGCGCTGTTTTCATGGCTGGCACTGGTGGATGTGGTGCGCGCCGAGTTCCTGCGCGGGCGTAATCTGGAATACGTCAAAGCGGCGCGCGCGTTGGGCCTGAGCGACCGCAAGGTGATTTTCCGGCACATCCTGCCCAATGCGATGAACGCGACGCTGAGTTACTTGCCGTTCATTCTCACCGGCGCAATTTCCACCCTTACCGCTCTCGACTTCCTCGGTTTCGGCATGCCCGCCGGCAGTGCCTCGCTGGGCGAGCTGATTGGCCAGGGCAAACAGAATCTGCAAGCGCCGTGGCTCGGGCTGACGGCATTCTTCACCCTGGCGCTGATTCTTTCTTTACTGGTGTTCATCGGCGAAGCGTTACGTGACGCGTTCGACCCTCGATCCTGAAGTGTGACCATGACTGATAACCTGATCGAAATCCGTGACCTGAACGTCGCCTTCCATGGCCAGCCGGCGGTGCGCGACCTGTGCCTGGACATCCGGCCCGGCGAGTGCCTGGCGCTGGTCGGCGAGTCGGGCTCGGGCAAATCGGTGACTGCGCATTCGATTCTGCAGTTGCTCCCCGAAGGCGATGCGCAAACCAGCGGCAGCATTCGCTATCGCGGTCAGGAGCTGCTCGGCGCCGATCCGAAGGTCCTGCGTGAACTGCGCGGCAACCGGATCGCGATGATCTTTCAGGAGCCGATGACCTCGCTCAATCCGCTGCACACCATCGAAAAGCAAATCGGTGAAACGCTGCTGGTGCATCGTGGCCTGGGCGGTAAAGCGGCGCAGCAGCGGATTCTTGAACTGCTGGAACTGGTGGGTATTCAGAAACCCAAAGAGCGCCTCAAGGCCTATCCGCATCAACTGTCCGGCGGCCAGCGGCAACGAGTAATGATCGCCATGGCGCTGGCTTGCGAGCCGGAACTGCTGATCGCTGACGAGCCGACCACGGCGCTTGATGTGACAGTGCAACGCAAGATCCTGCTGCTGCTCAAATCCCTGCAACAACGCCTGGGCATGTCGCTGCTGCTGATCAGTCACGACCTCAATCTGGTGCGCAGCATTGCGCAACGGGTGTGCGTGATGAAGGCTGGCGAAATCGTCGAGCAAGCCCCGTGCGAAACCCTGTTTACCGAACCGAAACACCCTTACAGCTGCGTGCTGCTCAACGCCGAGCCGGAAGGCGAAGCCCTGCCCCGCGATGAACGCGAGAACGTGCTGGAGGTGGACGATCTGCGGGTCGAGTTCGTCGTCGGTGGCGGGCTGTTCCAGCGCAAACAATATTTGCGCGCGGTGGACGGCATCAGCCTGAATATCCAGCGCGGCAAAACCCTGGGCATTGTCGGTGAGTCCGGTTCGGGCAAGTCGACCCTGGGCCAGGCGATTCTGCGGTTGCTCGATTCCGAGGGCAGTATCCGTTTTCAGGGCACCGCCCTCGACGGTCTCGATCAGAAGCAATTGCGACCATGGCGTCGGCAGATGCAGGTGGTGTTTCAGGATCCGTTCGGCAGCCTCAGTCCACGTATGTCGGTGGCGCAGATCATCAGTGAAGGGCTGGAGGTGCATTGTCAGTCCAGCGCCGATGAGTGCGATGCACAGGTGATCCGTGTACTCAAGGAAGTCGGCCTGGACCCGGAAAGCCGTCATCGCTACCCGCACGAATTTTCCGGTGGTCAGCGCCAGCGTATCGCAATCGCCCGGGCGCTGGTGCTGAAACCGGCACTGATCCTGCTCGACGAACCGACGTCAGCCCTCGATCGTACCGTGCAGAAACAAGTGGTCGCCCTGCTCCGCGATCTTCAGGAAAAACACGGCCTGACCTACCTGTTCATCAGCCACGACCTGGCGGTGGTGCGGGCGCTGGCGCATGACATGATCGTGATCAAGGACGGCAAAGTGGTCGAGCGCGGTGCCAGCCACGAGGTGTTCGACTCGCCGCAGCATCCTTACACCAAGGAGCTGTTGGCGGCGGCGCATCCGGGGTAGGCATAATCGGCGCTTGCCTTGATACCGAGTCGCGGCCTTCGCGAGCAAGCTCGCTCCCACAGGGATTCGGGTTGTACCCAAATATGGGGTACCCCAGAGAAACCTGTGGGAGCTGGCTTGCCAGCGAGGAGGCTCGAACAGACAACCCAAATTCCGGATCCGCCAACCCATGAACACCACCGAAAGTCTCAAGGACTACCAACGCGTGCGCACGCTGGCGATCCGCTCGCTGTTCGAGATCATCGAGCAGTCCAGCGAAGGCACGGTGATTGTCGATCGTGATGCGAACATCGTCTGGATGAACGAACGCTATGCCCGGCGTTTTGGGCTGGAGTCGGCGAAAAAAGCCATCGGCCAACCCTGCGAAAGCGTGATCCCCGGCAGCTTGTTGCGTGAAGTGGTGCGCACCGGCCGGCCGATCCTGCTGGACATGCAGGACACGCCGAAAGAGCCGCTGGTGGTGATGCGCCTGCCGATCCACGACGATGCCGGGGCGGTGATCGGCGCCATCGGTTTTGCCCTGTTCGATGAATTGCGCAGCCTGTCGCCGATGCTCAAGCGCTACCTGAGCATGCAGGAAGAACTCGCCTCGACCCGCTCGCTGCTGCGGGCGCGGCAGACCAAATACAACTTCGCCCATTTCATTGGCACCAGCAGCGCCAGCCTCGAAGTCAAACGCCGCGCCCGCCGCAGTGCCAGCGCCGAATCCCCGGTGTTGTTGCTCGGTGAAACCGGCACCGGCAAGGAGTTGCTGGCCCAGGCGATTCACAGCGCTTCGCCCCGGGCGCACAAAGCCTTCGTCAGCATCAACAGTGCGGCGATTCCCGAAGCGCTGCTGGAAGCCGAGTTTTTCGGCACTGCGCCCGGTGCGTTTACCGGCGCCGACCGCAAGGGTCGTACCGGCAAATTGGAGATCGCTCAGGGCGGTACGCTGTTTCTCGATGAAATCGGCGACATGCCGTTGCCGCTGCAGAGCAAACTGCTGCGGGTGCTGCAGGAAAAGGAGTTCGAGCCGGTTGGCTCCAACGACGTGATCCAGAGCGATGTGCGGGTGATCGCGGCGACTTCGACCGATCTGCAAGCCGCGATCAAGCGCGGTGAGTTCCGCGCCGACCTGTATTACCGACTTAACGTGCTGCCGATCCAGGTTCCGCCGCTGCGCGAACGTCTCGACGATCTGCCGGCACTCAGCGAGGCGATTCTTGAAGAACTGCGCAGTCAGCATGAGCTGAGTCGCGCAGCGCTGGATCTGCTCGGGCAACATGCGTGGCCGGGCAACATCCGCGAATTGCGCAACGTGCTGGAGCGCGCGGCGCTGCTCAGCGATGACCTGATCCTCACCGAAGAGGATATTCGCGCGGCCATCGGCACCTTTACCCCGGTTGAACGTCCGTCGGTGTCGACGCTGGCACCGTTGGCGGAAGAGACTTTTGCCCAGGCGCGCCAGCGGTTTGACCGACAACTGATCCAGTCTGCCCTCGCGCAATGTGCGGGCAAAGTGCCGGAGGCGGCGGCTCGACTGGGACTGGGACGCTCGACGCTGTACAAGAAGATGCTGGCCTTGGGCATCGCCGAGTCTCAATAAAGAGACTTAAGTCTCCAGAAAAAGACAACAACAAAAGCTTCGCGAGCAAGCCCGCTCCCACAGGGATACGCATTCCAAATGTGGGAGCGGGCTTGCTCGCGAAGGCGTCAGGCCTCTCAATGAAAATCTCTAAAAAGAGACAACCCTTCAACTCTCAACACGCTTAAACCTATAAAACCCTTACATTTCAATGATTTGAATATCTGGCACAGATCTCGCTAAAGCCTCTCCTGCACCCGCTTCACCCACAAAAATAACAATCTTTGGAGACACTCCATGAGTGTGATCATCGCCTTGGCAGCCCTCGCGCTGCTTATGCTCGCCGCCTACCGAGGCTACAGCGTTATCCTCTTCGCCCCGATTGCCGCCCTCGGCGCTGTCCTGCTCACTGACCCTTCCGCCGTCGCCCCTGCCTTCACCGGGGTGTTCATGGAGAAAATGGTCGGTTTCATCAAACTGTATTTCCCGGTGTTCCTGCTCGGTGCCGTGTTCGGCAAGTTGATCGAATTGTCGGGGTTCTCCCGTTCGATCGTGGCCGCAGCGATTCGCTTGCTCGGCACCCGACAGGCGATGCTGGTGATCGTGCTGGTCTGCGCCTTGCTCACTTACGGCGGCGTGTCGTTGTTCGTGGTGGTGTTTGCGGTGTATCCATTTGCCGCGGAAATGTTCCGCCAGAGCAATATCCCCAAGCGGCTGATTCCGGCGACCATCGCCCTCGGCGCGTTCTCCTTCACCATGGACGCCCTGCCCGGCACGCCGCAGATTCAGAACATCATCCCCAGCACCTTTTTCAACACCACCGCGTGGGCCGCGCCGTGGCTGGGGGTGATCGGCACGATTTTCGTGTTCTGCGCCGGCATGTTGTTCCTGCAGCGCCAACGCAACAAGGCCCAGCGTGCTGGCGAAGGTTATGGCACCGAGCTGCGTAACGAGCCGGAAACCGCCGAAGACCTGAAACTGCCGAACCCATGGATCGCCCTGTCGCCGCTGCTGGCGGTGGGCATCATGAACCTGCTGTTCACCCAGTGGATTCCGCAGTGGTACGGCAAGACCCACAGCCTCGCGTTGCCGGGGATGGCCACTCCGGTGACTACGGAAATCGCCAAGCTCACCGCAATCTGGGCGGTGCAGGCGGCATTGCTGATCGGCATCTTGATGGTGTTGGTGTTCGGCTTCAAGGCGATCCGCAGCAAACTCGCCGAAGGCAGCAAAAGCGCGGTCAGCGGCGCACTGCTGGCGGCGATGAACACCGCCTCGGAATACGGTTTCGGTGCGGTAATCGCTTCGTTGCCGGGCTTTCTGGTACTGGCCGACTGGCTCAAGCAAATCCCCAATCCGCTGGTCAACGAAGCGATCACCGTGACCCTGCTGGCAGGTATCACCGGTTCGGCGTCGGGCGGCATGAGCATCGCGCTGGCGGCGATGTCCGAACAATTCATCGCGGCGGCGCACGCGGCGAACATTCCGCTGGAAGTGCTGCACCGCGTGGCCGCGATGGCCAGCGGCGGCATGGACACCCTGCCGCACAACGGCGCGGTGATCACCCTGCTGGCGGTGACTGGCCTGACCCACCGCGAAGCCTATAAAGACATTTTCTGTATTACGCTGATCAAGACCCTTGCGGTCTTCGTAGTGATCGGCACTTTCTACGCCACTGGCATTGTGTGAGGTATTCATGACGACTCTTTCGGGCAAGACCGCACTGGTTACCGGCTCCACCAGCGGCATCGGTCTGGGCATCGCCCTGAGCCTGGCCAAGGCCGGCGCCAACCTGATTCTCAACGGTTTCGGTGATGCGTCGAGCGTGATCGCAGAAGTCGGCCAGTTTGGCGGCAAGGTCGGTCATCATCCGGCGGACGTCAGCGATCCGGCGCAGATTGCCGACATGATCGCTTACGCCGAACGCGAATTCGGCGGCGTCGACATTCTGGTCAACAACGCCGGGATTCAGCACGTGGCGGCCGTGGAGGAGTTTCCGGTGGAGCGCTGGGACTCGATCATCGCGATCAACTTGTCATCGGTGTTCCACAGCACCCGCCTCAGCTTGCCGGGGATGCGCGCCAAGGGCTGGGGGCGGATCGTCAACATTGCCTCGGTGCACGGCCAGGTCGGCTCGACCGGCAAAGCCGCGTATGTTGCGGCCAAGCACGGCGTGATTGGTTTGACCAAAGTGGTCGGCCTCGAAACGGCTACCAGTAACGTCACCTGCAACGCGATCTGTCCGGGCTGGGTATTGACGCCGCTGGTGCAGAAACAGATCGATGATCGTGCCGCCAAAGGCGTCGATCCGCAGCAGGCGCAGCATGATTTGCTGGCGGAGAAGCAGCCGTCGCTGGAGTTCGTCACGCCGCAGCATCTTGGGGAATTGGTGTTGTTTCTATGCAGCGAGGCTGGCAGCCAGGTGCGCGGGGCGGCGTGGAATATTGATGGGGGGTGGTTGGCGCAGTAATGCTGCGTCCCTGTAGGAGCGAGCCTGCTCGCGATAGCGGTGTATCAGCCAACATCAATGTTGAGTGTAATTCCGCTATCGCGAGCAGGCTCACTCCTACAAGTGATGTGTCATGAACAACAAAACAAGAGGCAAACCAATGTCCGACCTCCTCTGGCAACCCGACGCCGAGCGTATCGCCCAATCGCGCATGGATCAGTTCCGCCGCGACATCAATCAGCGCCATGGCCTGGCGCTGAGCAGCTACACCGACCTGCACCGCTGGAGCGTGGAACAGCGCGAAGCGTTCTGGCAGGCGATCGTCGATTTCTTCGACATCCGCTTTCACACCCAACCCGACGCCGTCCTGCGTGAAGGCGCGCAGATGCCCAGTGCCGAATGGTTTCCCGGCGCGACCCTGAACTTTGCCGAACACTTGCTGCGCCGTCGTGACGATGCGGTCGCAGTGATTGCCGTGGCGGAAAACGGTCAGCGCGAACAGCTGACCTGGGCCGAACTGGCCGAGCACGTCGCCGGTTTTCAGGCCAGCCTGCAAGCCGCCGGTGTCGGCCTCGGCGACCGCGTGGCCGCGTGCATGCCCAACACCTGGCAGACCCTGGTGGCGATGCTCGCGACCACCAGCCTCGGGGCGATCTGGTCGTGCTCGTCGCCGGACTTCGGCACCCACGGCGTGATCGACCGTTTCGGCCAGATCGAACCCAAAGTGTTGATCACCTGCGCCGGCTACCGTTACGCCGGCAAAGACATCAACCAGACCAGCAAGATCAACGAAATCCTCGCGCAACTGCCATCGCTGCAGCAGTTGATCATCGTGCCCTACGCTCGCGCGCAGACCCGTACCGAGGATTACCAAACCCACGCCAACGTGACGTTGTGGGACGAGTTCTACCAACCCGGCGGCGAACCGCGGTTTGTCCCGGTGCTGTTCAATCACCCGTTGTACGTGTTGTATTCCAGTGGCACCACCGGCGTACCGAAATGCATCGTGCACAGTACTGGCGGCGTGTTGCTGCAGCATGCCAAGGAACACGGACTGCACGTCGATCTCGGCCCCGGTGACCGGTTGTTCTACTACACCACTTGCGGCTGGATGATGTGGAACTGGCTGGTCTCGGCCCTCGCGGTCGGCAGCGCGGTGGTGCTGTATGACGGCTCGCCGTTTCACCCGGGCCATGAGCGCTTGCTCGACCTGATCGACGACGAGCGCATCAGTGTGTTCGGCACTAGCCCCAAGTTTCTCGCGACACTGGAAAGCAGCGGTTTGAAGCCTGCGCACAGCCATGATCTGAGTAGCCTGAAGACCCTGCTCTGCACCGGCTCCGCGCTGTCGCCGCAGAGTTATGACTTCGTCTACCGCGACTTCAAGCGCGATGTGTGCCTGGCGTCGATGTCCGGCGGCACCGATGTGGTGTCGTGCTTCGTCAACGGTAATCCGCTGTCGGCGGTGCGCCGCGGCGAAATCATGGGCAAGAGCCTGGGCATGGCGGTTGAAGTGTGGAACGACGCCGGCGTTGCCGTGGTCGGCGAAAAAGGCGAACTGGTCTGCACCCGACACTTCCCGGCGATGCCCGTCGGGCTGTGGCATGACCCTGACGGCACAAAACTGCGCAAATCCTATTTCAGCCTGTTCCCCGGTGTCTGGGCCCAGGGCGACTACGCCGAGCAATTGCCCCACGGCGGGATGCTGATCCACGGCCGCTCCGACGCGGTGCTCAACCCCGGCGGCGTGCGCATCGGCACGGCGGAAATCTATCGTCAGGTCGAGAAAGTACCGCAGGTGCTGGACAGCGTGGCGATCGGACAGCAATGGCAGGACGATGTGCGCGTAGTGCTGTTTGTCCGTCTGCAGGACGGAGTGACGCTGGATGACCACCTGCAACAACAGATCCGCCAGGTGATCCGCGCCAACACCACACCGCGCCACGTGCCGGCGAAGATCGTCGCGGTGACCGATATTCCGCGCACCATCAGCGGCAAGGTGGTGGAACTCGCGGTGCGCAATGTGGTGCACGGTGAGCCGGTGAAAAATACCGATGCGTTGGCCAATCCCGAGGCCTTGGAGCAGTTCCGCAATCGCCCGGAATTGTCGGACTGATCCCAATCCCTTGTGGGAGCGGGCTTGCTCGCGAAAGCGGTGTGTCAGTCCCGCTGATATCGACTGATAGATTGCATTCGCGAGCAAGCCCGCTCCCACAGGGGTGAGGTGTTAATCCATCAAGCCCCAATCGCCTGATGTGGTGGGCGCAGGCAGCGGCCGCGCAATCGCCTGGAGCTGTCGGACTGATCCCTCATGCCCTTGTGGGAGCGGGCTTGCTCGCGAAAGCGGTGTGTCAGTCCCGCTGATATCGACTGATGGATTGCATTCGCGAGCAAGCCCGCTCCCACAGGGGTGAGGTGTTAATCCATCAGGCCCCAATCGCCTGATGTTGTGGGCGCGGGCGCCGGCCCCGCCTCGGTGTGCAGTTTCAAACGCAGGCGCAGGTTGTTCTGCGAATCGGCATGCTTGAGCGCTTCGTCTTCGCTGATCACGCCCTCCACCACCATCCCGTACAGCGCCGCGTCGAAGGTCTGCATCCCGACCTCGCCAGACTTTTCCATGATGCCCTTGAGTTCGCCCAATTCGTTGCGGCGGATCAGGTCGGCGATGGTGGGCGTGCCGAGCATCACTTCGACCGCCGCCCGCCGCTGACCGTCCAGCGTACGCACCAGCCGTTGCGAGACGAACGCCTTGAGATTGTTGCCCAGCGCATGCAGCAACTGCGGGCGGCGTTCTTCGGGGAACAGATTGACGATACGGTCCAGCGCCTGATTGGCGTTGTGCGCATGCAGCGTCGACAGCACCAGGTGCCCGGTGTCGGCGAATGTCAGCGCATGCTCCATGGTTTCGCGGTCACGGATTTCGCCGATCAGCACCACATCCGGGGCCTGACGCAGGGTGTTTTTCAGCGCCGCATGGAAACTGCGGGTATCGACGCCGACTTCGCGTTGATTGATGATCGAGCGCTGGTGCCGATGGATATACTCCACCGGGTCTTCGATGGTGATGATGTGCCCGCTGCTGTGGCGGTTGCGGTGATCGATCAGCGCGGCCAGCGAAGTGGACTTGCCGGAGTCGGTGGCGCCAACGAACAGGATCAGCCCCTGTTTGAGCATCACCGTTTCCAGCAATACCGGCGGCAGTTTCAGGTCTTCGAAGCGCGGGATATCGAGTTTGACGTTGCGGATTACGATTGACACATCATTGCGTTGCTTGAAGATGTTCACCCGAAAACGGCCGATGCCTGTACGTGAAATCGCCAGGTTCATTTCCAGATCCCGATCGAACTCGCGCCGTTGCTCGGCGTCCATCAGGGAGTTGGCGATGGTCTCGACCTCGCCGGGCTTGAACGGCCGCTCGCTGAACGGCGTCAGCACGCCATCGATGCGCGCACTGGGTGGCGCTCCCGTGGACAGGAACAGGTCAGAACCGTGCTGGCTCGACAGACGGAGCAACAGTGCATCGATTTCCATGGCAATAAGCACCCGCGAAGCATTCAATGAACAGAAATGACCCGCTGTCGTGACGTAACGGGTCATACAGCGTCTACCGCAAGTGCAAGAATAGTAGATGCCAACGCACTGACCGACGCTCAGGATACATGTGATGAACGCAGCACCCTCCCCCGATGACGCCCAAGCCCTGATCGCCCGTACCGACTGGAGCCGCACGCCGTTGGGCGCTTCTGGCACCTGGCCGCAAAGCCTGCGCACCGCGGTGGACATCGTGATTCACTCACCGATGCCGATGCTGCTGTTGTGGGGGCCGCAGCTCACGCAGATCTACAACAATGGCTTTGCGATGCTCGCCGGGAGCAAGCATCCGCACGCTTTCGGACAGCCCGCGCACCTTATATGGCCAGAACTTCAGGACTTTACCGACCCGATTTATCGAGCCGTCCTACAAGGCCAGGTGCGCACCTACAGCGAGCGGCGATTTACCCTGCAACGCGGAGGCGTAGAGTCCGACTTCTGGCTGGACCTGACCTACAGCCCCATCCGCGATGAAAGCACGCAAGTGGCCGGAATCCTGGTGACGGCCATCGAAACCAACGAACGCCGGCGCATCGCCCTCGAATTGCAACGCCGTTCCGAAGAAAGTCTCAAGGCTCAGCGCGACACTGAAGAACGCCTGCAACTGGCGCTGGCCGCCACCGATGCGGTTGGCACCTGGGATTGGGATATCGGCGAAGACCGCTTCATCGCCGACGCGCATTTCGCCCAGTTGCACGGCATCGACCCGGCACAGGCCGGCCAGTTGCCGATCAGCGACTACCTGCAAGGCGTGCACCCCGAAGACCGCGCGCTGATCGCCCGCAGCATCAAGCATTGCATCACCCACGGCACCGAGTACGCCGAGGAATATCGCCTGCTAAAAGCCGACGGCGAGCTGCGTTGGGTGTTTGCCCGGGGCCGCTGTTACAAGGATCACCACGGGCGACCCGTGCGCTTCCTCGGCGCAGCGCTGGACCTGACCGAGCGCAAGCACACCGAGCAGGCGCTGCGCCAGAGCCAGACGGAATTGCAGCTGATCATCAATGCAATGCCGATCCTCATCAGTTACGTCGACCACGAAGAGCGCTTCCGCCTGAACAATGCGGCGTATCTGGACTGGTACGGCCTCACGCCGCAGGAGCTGTATGGCCGCACCATTCGCGAAGTGATCGGCGAAGAAGCCTACTTCCTGCGCGCGCCGTATATTGCCGAAGCGCTGGCCGGGCGGCCCTGCTCGTTCAGCCTGTATACCCCGCATCGCGACGGCAGCAACCGCCATGCGCTGATGAATTACCTGCCGCGCCACGGCGCCGACGGCTCAGTCAACGGTTTCTATATTTTCGTGATCGACGAATCCGAACGAAAAAAAACCGAAGAAGCCCTGCGCAATCTCAATGAAACCCTGGAGGAACGGGTCAGCGCCCGCACCGAACAACTGGCCCAGGCCAATCAACGTTTGCAGAACGAGATGTTCGAACGTGAGCGCGCCGAAGATGCGTTGCGCCATGCGCAGAAAATGGAAGCGGTCGGCCAGCTCACCGGCGGTATCGCCCACGACTTCAACAACATGCTCACTGGAATCATCGGCAGCCTCGACCTGATGCAGCGCTACATCGCCGACGGCCGCGCCGATGAAATCGGCCGTTTCACCGAAGCGGCGGTTTCGTCGGCCAACCGAGCGGCGGCGCTGACCCATCGGCTGCTGGCGTTCTCGCGCCGGCAGTCGCTGGACCGCAAGACCCTCAACGTCAACGAACTGATTCATTCGCTGGAAGATTTGATCCGCCGCACCAAGGGCGACCCGATCGAACTCACGCTGCGCCTGGCCGACGATGTCTGGCCGATCAGCACCGACGTCAGCCAACTGGAAAATGCCCTGCTCAACCTGGTGATCAACGCCCGCGACGCCATGCCCGATGGCGGCGAGCTGCTGATCGAAACCGCCAACGTCTACCTCGACGGCAACGACATCACCACCCTCGAACCGGTCAAGGCCGGCGATTACCTGATGCTGGCGGTCAGCGACAACGGCACCGGCATGACGCCGTCGGTGCGCGCCAAGGCGTTCGATCCGTTCTTCACCACCAAACCGATCGGCCAGGGCACCGGGCTCGGACTGTCGATGATTTATGGCTTCGCCCAGCAGTCGGGCGGCCATGTCAGCCTCGACAGCCTGCCGAATCAGGGCACCTGTGTGCGCTTGTACTTGCCGCGCCTGAACCTGCTGGAGCCGGAACGGCCTGTCGTGGAAACCCTCGGTGCCGCGCCGACGGCCACTTGCGGGGAAACCGTGGTGGTGGTTGAGGATGACCCGGCGGTGCGCATGCTGGTGCTCGATCTGCTCAAGGAGCTGGGTTACCTCGCCCACGAAGCCGCCGACGCCAGCGCCGCCCTGCCGCTGCTGGAATCGGAGCTGCGTGTGGATCTGCTGGTGACCGACGTTGGTCTACCGGGGATGAATGGCCGGCAACTGGCGGAAATCGCCCGCCAGCATCGTCCGGGCCTGAAAGTGCTGTTCATGACCGGTTATGCGCAGAAAGCCGCCGAGCGTCAGGGCTTTCTGGAGGATGGTATGGACATGGTGGCCAAGCCGTTTTCGATTGAAGTGCTGGCCAACAAGATCCGCGAGATGATCAACCAAACGCCGTCACTTGAGGCATAATCCCGCGCCCCGCCGTCACCCCGTTACAGGTATCGCACGATGAAAGCCCAAGCCCGCCACATTCTGGTGAAAACCGCCGAAGAGGCCGAACAACTCAAGCAACGCATTGCCAAGGGCGAAGCGTTCGATGTGCTGGCGAAGAAATACTCGACCTGCCCGTCCGGCAAACGCGGCGGTGATCTGGGTGAAGTGCGGCCGGGACAGATGGTCGGCGCGATCGATGCGGTGATCTTCAAGAAGCCGCTGCGCACGGTGCATGGGCCGATCAAGAGCAAGTTCGGCTATCACCTGGTGCAGGTGTTTTTCCGCGATTGAGTGTTGGCTTCAGGGCCTCTTCGCGAGCAAGCCCGCTCCCACAGTCTGGAATGCGTACCCTGTGGGAGCGGGCTTGCCCGCGAACCGATTGCGCAGCAAGCGGCCATCCACCGCTTACCTGGGAATCAATGCCCCCGGCACCTGAATCACCCGACTTGCCAGCCAATGCCCCGCCTGCGCCGCCTCGACCGGACTGCCACCCAGCAACCGCCTGGCCAGATACGCCGCGCTGAACGAGTCCCCCGCCGCCGTCGTATCCACCACCTTCTCGACCTGCTGCGCCGGCACTTCGAACGCCTCATCATCGCAGCGAATCAGACACGCCTCGGCGCCACGCTTGAGCACCACTTCCGGCGTGCCGATCTGCGCGTACGCCTCGAACACTGCGTCGCAATCGGCAAAATGGAACAGCGCCTGTTCGTCATCCACGGTCAGCAACGCCAGATCGACATGCGGCAACACGCTGCGATAGGCCGCCCGCGCCTCTTCCTGTGAGGCCCACAAGCGTGGCCGATAATTGTTGTCGAAGACGATCCGCGCATCGCGCTGGCGGGCTTCGATCAGGGTCTGGATCAAGCGTTCGCGGCCCTTCGCACCTAACACTGCGAGGGTGATGCCGCTGAAATACAGCACATCGTAGTCCGGCAGCGCCGCCAGAATCGGCTCCGCCGCCGGGGTGGTGAAGCAATCGCGCACCGCCGCTTCATTGCGCCAGTAGAGGAAACGCCGCTCACCGTTGGCGTCGGTCTGAATGCAGTACAGACCCGGCAAACGACCGGGCAGACGCTGCACCATGTCGAGGCCAATGCCTTCATCGGCCCAGCTCTGGCACATGGCGTCGCTGAAGCTGTCGTCACCGAGCGCGGTGACGTAATCGACCTGGGCCTTGTCGCCGAGAGCGCGGGACAGGTACACCGCGGTGTTCAAGGTATCGCCGCCGAAGCTTTGCTGCAGGCTGCCATCGGCGCGGTGCTGGAGTTCGATCATGCATTCGCCGATCAGGGCGATGCGCGGGGTGTTCGGGCCCAGGGGGCTGAGGCTGGTCATTGGGAGGTGTCTCTGGATAATCATCGGTGTTTGGGCGGCCCTCATCGCGAGCAGGCTCACTCCTACAATTGGAATGCGTTCCCCTGTAGGAGTGAGCCTGCTCGCGATGGGCGCGACTCGGTCTGAAACCTTAGAAGCAGGTCTCCATGCTCTCGACCACGGCCAACTGCTCATCCACCAGCAACCCCACCCGCCACTTGTCGAACGTCAGGCACGGGTGCGAGGTGCCGAAGGAAATGATATCGCCCACCCGCAATTCAACCCCCGGCGCCACGCTCATGAACGCATGCTGGTCCATCACCGCCGTCACCTTGCACGCGCCGACATCGTCGCCCACCGCCGGCAACACACCGGCCTTGTAACGCAGCAACGGCACCGGCAGCCCGGCATCAAACGCCACGTCACGTTTGCCGAGGGCGATCACCGCGAAACCCGGCTCCGGCATCGACTGTACATGCGCCCAGACCTCCAGTGCCGGACGCAGGCCTTCGTGCAGATCGCCGCGACGATCCAGCACGCAGCACTGCGCTTCCTTGTAGATGCCATGGTCATGCGCCACGTAACTGCCAGGGCGCAGCACACTGAGGAAGCGTCCGCTCGCATTCTGCGTTTCGAACGACTCGGCAATCAGGTCGTACCACGCCGAACCCGAGGCGGTGATGATCGGCTTGGCAATGGCAAACGCGCCGCTGTCCTGCAACTGCACCGCCAGACGCACCAGCGACGCGGCGAATTCACGAATGCCGCTGACCGCGTGATCGCCATGGATCACCCCTTCGTAACCCTCGATGCCGGTCAGAGCCAGCGCCGGTTGCGCGTTGATCGCCTGGGCCAGCGCGATGACTTCCTGCTCGCTGCGGCAACCGCAGCGGCCACCGACCACGCCGTACTCGATCATCACATTCAACTTCACTCCGCGCGAGGCGAAGTAGGCGCCGAGATCGGCGACGTTGTCCGGGTGATCGACCATGCAGTAAAAATCGAAATCGGCATCGGCCAGCAGATCGGCAATCAGTGCCATGTTCGGCGTGCCGACCAGTTGGTTGGCCATCAGCACCCGGCGTACACCGTGGGCGTATGCGGCGCGGGTCTGGGTGGCGCTGGCAAGGGTGATGCCCCAGGCGCCGGCGTCGAGCTGACGCTGGAACAGCGCCGGGGTCATGCTGGTCTTGCCGTGGGGCGCAAGCTCGGCACCGCTGTCGCTGACGAACTTCTGCATCCAGCGAATGTTGTGCTCCAGCGCCTCGCGGTGCAGCACCAGCGCTGGCAGGCTGACGTCACGCACAAGGTGCGCGCCAATGGCGGCGTCGCCCTTTTCCACAGCGGTATTGATGGCAGTCGTCATGGTCAAACTCCTCGCATTCAGTCGCGGCCGCAGGCAGCCGCGGTTATTCGTTGATGCGCCGGGCGAGGCTGTTCGCGCTCTCGATCAGCACCCGGCGATAGTCGTCGTAATTGTTCTTCGCATCGGCCCGTGGGGCGACGATGCACAGGGTGCAGATGGCCACGCCGCTGGGGTCTTTGACCGGAGCGGCAAAGCAATGGGTGAAGGTGTCGGCAACGCTGTCGAAGGAGAAGAAGCCGTCGATGCCGGCCTGGCGGATCTCTGCCAGAAAGCGTTCCAGCGGCAGGCGTTCGCCGTCGGGCAGGATGTAATCGTCTTCGTCGATCAGGTCGATGATCTGCTGGTCGCTCAAATGCGCCAGCAGCAAGCGCCCGGACGCAGTCCACGGGATCGGCGCGTTTTCGCCGATGTCGGACGAAATGCGGAAATGCCGCTCGCCTTCCTTCATCAGTGCCACGGTGTATTTGCGCCCGTTGAGCAGGCACATCTGCGCGGTTTCCCGGGTCTGGCTGACGATCTCCTGCAAGGCGTGATCGGCCTCGCGGCTGAGGTCGAAATGGCGCAGATGCGCCTGCCCGAGGAAGTACAGCTGGCGACCGAGATAGACGTGACCGTCCTTGCCCACCGGCTCCAGAATCCGTCGTTCCAGCAGCGACGCCACCAGTTCGTAGACCGTGGATTTCGGGCTGCCGATGCCATTGGCGATGTCGTTCGGACGCAGCGGCTGGCCGATCTCCTTGAGGAAGTCGAGGATATCGAACGCCCGGTCCAGACCACGGGCCCGGCGTTTGATGGTGTCTTCGGTCATGTCAGTGGTTCCCATAAGAAGTGCCGGGATGGTAACTGGCCTGAGGTGTTGTGTCAGTTGGATCGAGGTCCTCACCCCCCGCCCTCTCCCGGAGGTAGAGGGAGCCTGACCGTATCGATGCAAATGTAAGCGTCATACGCGAAATTCGCATCGATACAGATCAGTCCCCTCTCCCTCCGGGAGAGGGTTAGGGTGAGGGGTAGCCATCACTCAAACCTTTTTCTTGTAAGCGATGCAATCGATCTCGACCTTGCAATCAACCATCATGCTCGCCTGCACACAGGCCCGTGCCGGAGCGTGTTCCGGTTTGAAGTACTCGCCGAAGACCTTGTTGAAACTGCTGAAATCCCGCGGATCGTCCAGCCATACGCCAGCCCGCACCACGTCCTCCAGGCCATAACCGGCCTCTTCGAGAATCGCGATCAGGTTTTTCATGGTCTGGTGGGTCTGCTCGACGATGCCGCCAACGATGATCTCGCCATCCACCGCCGGCACCTGGCCGGACACGTGCAGCCAGCCATCCGCTTCAACGGCGCGCGCGAAGGGACGTGGCTGACCGCCAGCGGCGGTGCTGCCGGTGCCGTATCGAGTAATGCTCATGGGTACTTCTCCTGATTACAAAGCAAAAATTAGAACCGCGTGCTCTTGAGAAACTCAGCCAGACGCGGTGATTGCGGGCGTTCGAACAGTTCCTTGGGAGGTCCCTGCTCTTCGATCCGCCCCTGATTCATGAACACGATCTTGTCCGAAACCTCGAAGGCGAAACGCATTTCGTGGGTCACCAGCAACATGGTCATGCCGTCTTCGGCCAGGCCCTTGATCACGTTCAGCACTTCGCCGACCAGCTCCGGATCGAGGGCCGAGGTGACTTCGTCGAACAGCATCAGGCTGGGGTTCATCGCAATCGCCCGGGCAATCGCCACACGCTGTTGCTGACCACCGGACAACTGCCCGGGAAAGTGATTGCGCCGCTCCAGCAGGCCGACCCGCTCCAGCCATTTTTCGGCCAGCACCACGGCTTGGTCCTTGTGCATTTTCTTTACCTTCAGCAGACCGAGGGTGACGTTCTGCAACGCCGTCAGATGCGGGAACAGGTTGAATTGCTGGAAGGCCATGCCGGTCATTGCGCGATGGCGGGCGATGACTTTTTCCGCGTGACGCACGCGTTTGCCACCGACCTCGTCGTAGCCGATGGACTCGCCGTCGAGCAGGATCTGCCCGCCCTGGAACTCTTCGAGCATGTTCACGCAGCGCAGCAAGGTGGTCTTGCCCGAACCGCTGGAGCCGATCAGCGTCACGACGTTGCCACGCTGCATGCTCAGGTCGACGCCCTTGAGCACTTCGACTGCGCCGTACTGCTTGTGCAGGCCACGGATGTCCAGCAGCAGCTGAGCGTTCTGAACGTTGGAAACTTGAGCTTGAGTCATGGCAGGGCCACCCGCTTTTCAATATGCCGGCCGAGTAATTCGATGCCGTAGTTGATGACGAAGAACAGAAAACCGGCGAACAGGTAGAACTCCAGAGTCATGAAGGTCCGGGCGATGATCTGTTGGGTGCTGAGCAGTAGTTCGGCAACGCCGATCACCGAGAGCAAGGTCGAAGCCTTGACGATTTCGGTGGACGAGTTGACCCAGGTCGGCAGGATCTGCCGCAACGCCTGGGGCAACAGCACGTAACCGAGGGATTGATAAAACGTCAGGCCGATCGCCTTGCTCGCTTCCATCTGCCCGCGTGGCAATGCCTGCAAGGCGCCGCGCACGATCTCGGCGACGTGCGAACCGCAAAACAGCGTCAGGCCCAGCGCACCGGCCTGAAACGCGCTGATCTGCCAGCCCAACGCCGGCGCCATGTAGAAGCAGGCCAGCACCAATACAAACACCGGCGTGCCGCGAATAATGTCGACATAAAAGCGGAACGGCGCGCGCATCCAGAACTTGCCGTAAGTCAGCACCAGACCGGTGACAACCCCGAGCAGCGTGCCGAACAGAATCGCCAATGCCGACACCTGCACACTGGTCAGGAAGCCTTGCAGCAACGTCTCGCGTGCCAACCACAATTCATGCAACCAACTGGGAGATTCGTACATCGCAGCCTCCTATCGGCGGATCGCCAGACGCTGCTCGAGGTAACGCAGCAGCATGGCAATGAGGTAACAGGCCGCGACATACAACGCCGTGGTCACCAGCCAGGTTTCGATCACCCGGTAGCTCTCGACGTTGATCTTGCGCGCGTAATAGGTCAGCTCCGGCACCGCAATCGCGGCGGCCAGCGAGGTGTCCTTGAACAGCGAGATAAAGTTGTTCGACAGCGCCGGCAACACGTTGCGCAGCATCACCGGCACGGTGACGTAGGCCTTGACCTGCCACTCACCGAGTCCGATCGCCAGCCCCGCTTCGCGCTGGCCTTTGGGGATGCTCAGCAAGCCGCCACGGAACACTTCGGTCAGATAGGCACCGGCATACAGCGACAGCGTGATGATGAACGAGGGAATCTTGTCCAGCCGGATACCCAGGCTCGGCAAGGCAAAGTAGATCAACAGAATCAACACCAGAATCGGCGTGTTACGCACCACCGTGACGTACACCGAGGCCAGCACCCGCAAGGCGCGATGCTTCGAGAGCAAGGCAAACGCCATCAGCAGGCCGATCACGCAGCCGATGGCGATCGACACCAGCGCCAGTTCAAGGCCCAGACCGAGCCCCGCCAGCAAGGTGTCGAAATCGCGCCACACGGCGGCAAAGTTCAACTGATAGTTCATGGTCAGCAGTACCTTGAGCGGGGCGCGTGCAGGCGCCCCACTCTCACGGGATCATTTGAATTCGACAGGGAAACCGATCGCCGGCGACGGCAGGTCGACACCGAACCATTGCTTGAAGGATGCCGCGTAAGTCGGGAACTCAACGCCGGTCATGGCTTCATGCAGAGTGGTGTTGACGAAGTTCAGCCAGTCCTGATCGCCGCGCTTGACTGCGCAGGCGTAGGTCTGTGGGCTCCACGCGTAGGTCGGGCTGCGGTAGCGGCCAGGGTTCTGCACCATCAGGTACTTGACCGACGACTGATCGGTAGCAGCGGCATCGGCGCGACCGGAATTCACCGCCTGATACATCAGATCGACACTGTCGTACTGATCGACCTTGGCCTTGGGCAGCGCCTGATGCACCAATTCTTCGGCATAGACGTTTTGCAGCACGGCCACAGTAACGCTGTCACCGGCCGCCTGCAGGTCTTCGATTTCCTTGTACTTGCTGTTGGCCGGCAGCAGCAGGCCGACACCTTCGCGGTAGTACGGCAGGGTGAACGCCACTTGTTGCGCACGGCTGGCGGTAACGGTGATGAACTGGCAGCTCATGTCGACCTTGTCGGTCAGCAGATTGGGAATTCGCGCGTCGGACGACTGCACGACGAACTCGACTTTGCTTGGGTCATTGAACAACCCCTTGGCCACCATCCTGGCGATGTCGATATCAAAGCCCTGCAACTTGCCGTCCGCACCCTGAAAGTGCCACGGCGCATTGGTGCTGCCGGTGCCGACAATCAGCTTGCCCCGGGCCAGAACACTGTCGAGCTTGCTATCGGCTGCCTGGGCCATGCCCATCACAGCGGACGAAGCCGCAAGAACGAAAACACACGCTTTGAACAACGAAGGACGGCGATGCATGGCAAGCACTCCAGGATGATGTTTATTCCGCTATACCGGAACACGGTTTGTTACTACGGAATAGACAGCAGAAAGTGTGCCACAGGCATCACAGGGAATCTGTAGAGGGGTTAAATGTTTTTGGAATCAACGGGATGCAGGAAATGCGAAAAATGGAGTCAGGTGCGGGTACTGATGGGCTGCGCTACCTTAGGCTACAAATAACGAGTAGCAGGTTCCCAGATGGAGCACGAAGGACTACTTCGGTGCAATGTGGTTAGCGATTGAAGGGGCCAGCTCTCCATATCTATCGGCAAGCGGCTTTGTCGTAGACCTCTCCCCGCTCTCTTCTCCCTACCGCAATCACGGTAACAACCAAAACCTCGTTCTTTACGCGATAGACCAGCCTGTATCCAGCACTGCGAAGCTTGATTTTGTAGGCGTTTCCCAACCCTCGGAGTCGATCGGCAGGAACGTGAGGATTGACCAGACGTGTAGAGAGCTTTTTCTTGAACTGATCCTGAAGTGCTGAATCAAGCTTTCTCCATTCCCTCCAGGCTTTCTCGGAAAACTCCAGCTCATAGGTCATCTATAGAGACCTTGATGGTGGGATCGTTTTCTCGCTCCTTGCACAGTGCGATCAGTTCCAGATCCTCAAGGCGATTCATCATCGCCTCATACTCCTTTGCGGGAACACAATAAAACGCTGGCTCATTTCGATTGAGGATTGCAACAGATTGGCCGCCACCGGCGGCCACGGTACCCATGGGGTTTCTTTTCAATTCAGAAATACTCGCAACGATATTGGAAAGAACTACGTGAGTCATGATGGTGCTCCCTGGAGTGCTGTTAATGGTGCTTAAAATAGCACTCCAAGAGGGCTTCGACGCCTATCGCTTATTACCGCCTTCTCTTTTATTGAGTGAAAAAAGGTATCACGTCCCGACATTCCACATTTCCGGGCTTCGTGTCGGGCCGGTCCTTCATAAAAGTGGGAAAAATCTCGCGAATCCACAGGCTACCTGTAATTTCTGACAGTAGACCTGTTCTTCACCCTTCTTTAACGTCATCGAATCTTCGAGGTCGTTGAAAAGGAGTTCTCAATGAGCGCTGCCAATACCGTTTCCAATCTGGCCCCTGTTTACCGCAAAGCCCTTAAAACCTGGCGCCCGGTGATCCTGTATTTCGCCAATGAGCACTGCCCCGCCTGCGAGTTCGCCGGGCCGGTGTTTCGTGAGGTGGCCGAGCCGTACCGTCATCGCGCCAACATCTACATGCTTAACACCAGCGAGTCGCCACGCCATCCGCTGGTTACCGGAACGCCTACCGTGCTGTTCTACAAGATCGGCAGGTTGCTGAAGAAGCTCAAAGGGATTGGCACGGAGGAAACACTGGCGGCGGACTTTGCCCGGCATATCGGCAGGACCAGGGCACCGGTGGTGCAGCAGAAACCACGACATGACCTGCCGTGGTTGCGCCGCACATTGAGCAGGCTCTGCACAATCACGCGTGCGCATCGGCAGGTGATTTGAGGCAGTGCATTTCCCGTAATCGTTGCGGCGTCTGTCACATCGCTTTCGCGGGCAAGCCCGCTCCCACAGGGGGCAACGTTGTTCACACATTTCGTGTACGACGCGTGCACTGTGGGAGCGGGCTTGCCCGCGAAGGGGCCGGCACCGTCAGCGCAAGGCTGCTGCCTTACGCAGAATCGCGCACCAGCAACACCTGCGTCACCCGTCGTTCCTCAACGGCTTTGACGGTCATTTGCCAGCCTGCGTACTGCAGCCGATCGCCGATCATCGGCAAGCGATCCAGCAGGCTCATCACCAGTCCGGCCAGGGTCTGATAGTCCTCGGTCGGTTCGGCGCCAAACCCGGTGCGCTGGCGAACACGCGTCAGGTTCAACGCGCCGTTGACGATGAACCCGCCCTGCCCCTCGATCACGTCCGGACCTCCGATTTCGCTGGCATCAGGCAGTTCGCCGGCAATCGACTCGAGGATGTCGGTCATGGTCAATACGCCGACGAAGTCACCGAATTCGTTGACCACGAAGGCAATGTGGGTCGACGCCGCGCGCATCTGCTCCAGCGCATTGAGGATCGAATAGCTGTCGAGCAGGTTGATGGTCTTGCGTGCCAGGTGTTCCAGATTCGGCTCGGTACCGGCCAGGTATTCCTTGAGCAATTCCTTCTTGTGCACGAAGCCCAGCGGTTCATCCACCGCGCCGTGGCGAATCAGCGGCAGACGTGAATACGACGAGTGCATCAATTTTGTGCGAATCGTTTCGGCGTCGTCGGCCAGATCGATGGTGTCGACGTCCGCGCGTACGGTCATCAGGTTCCGAATCGGCCGCTCGGCCAGTTGCAGCACACCACTGATCATCACTCGCTCGCGGCGATCGAATAGCTCCGCACTCGGGGCTTCGCCGTCATCCAGCAGATCGGAAATTTCCTCGCCGACCTCCTCCGCCTCCAGCTTGCGCCCGCCCAGCAGACGCATTACCGCGTGGGCCGTGCGCTCACGTATGGGGCGCAAGCCTTGCATCGAACGTTTGCGTCGGGCCCGGGCGATCTGGTTGAACACCTCGATCAGGATCGAGAAACCAATCGCCGCATACAGATAACCTTTCGGGATGTGGAAACCCAGGCCTTCGGCCGTCAGGGCGAAACCGATCATCATCAGGAAGCCCAGACACAGCATGATCACCGTCGGGTGCGCATTGACGAAGCGGGTCAGCGGCTTGCTGGCGACGATCATCAGGCCGATGGAAATGATCACCGCGATCATCATCACCGCCAGTTCATCAACCATGCCGACGGCGGTGATTACCGCGTCCAGCGAGAACACCGCATCGAGTACCACGATCTGCGCGACGATTGGCCAGAACAGCGCGTAGGCGGCGTTGGTCGAGCGCTGGCCGACGTGGCCTTCGAGTCGTTCGTGCAGCTCCATCGTCGCCTTGAACAGCAGGAACACACCACCGAACAGCATGATCAGGTCACGGCCGGAGAAGCTCTTGTCGAATACCTCGAACAACGGCTGCGTGAGGGTGACCAGCCAGGAAATACTCGCCAACAGGCCCAGGCGCATGATCAGCGCCAACGACAGGCCGATGATTCGCGCACGGTCGCGCTGATGCGGCGGCAGTTTGTCCGCCAGGATCGCGATAAACACCAGGTTGTCGATACCCAGCACCAGTTCCAGCACGATCAAAGTCAACAAGCCTAACCAGGCCGTGGGATCCGCTAACCATTCCATAAATGTCTCGATCTCTCTTCAGTGAATTCAGGCTGCCGGGCACGGCAAAGTGCAACGCGAAGGCTCTGAAGCCGCGTTGTCAACGATAGACGGGAGTCGGAAAACCGGATGCTGCGAGTACGTCAAGACCGCGCCATGGCGCGTGGAGAAGGTACGACTGGGAGGCTCCAAGAGGGTGTTCATGCAAATCCTGAATGAAAAATGGCCTTGGAGCGTACAGGCTCAAGGCACATTTTCTACAGCGGCAAATCATTTCAAAATCTGTAAGAGCACAAGAAATGTGTTTTTCCTGTTGGCCCTTTCGCGAGCAAGCCCGCTCCCACAGGGGTTGTTCGTCGGACGCAAGTTCTGAGTTCAAAGAGGGGCCAATGTGGGAGCGGGCTTGCTCGCGAAGGGGTCATCAAACACGCCACATCATCGCCCGGCAAAACGCAACCGCGACAACTGCCGCAAATCCCCTTCCACGTAATAATCGTTGGTCCAGCTGTCATCCACCGCCAGCGGACTCACCTGCTTGAGCTCGAGTTTTTTCGCGAAATAGCGAAAGCGGTAATGCTCATAAAACCGCAGCAATTCCAGGCCATAGCGATCCGCCAGATCAGTATCGCCGCGAATGATCAGGTAATTTTCGTCATTGCCGTTACTGGCCGAGGTACTGAGGTTGTGACTACCGCTGATGATGGTCGGCGCATCGGTGGTGAAGTCGGTGATCACGGCTTTGGTATGCACCAGCAGGTTGCCCTTCTGGCCTTTCATGTTTTCTTTCAGCCAGCCTTCCAGCCCGGTGTTGAGCAAAGCTGTGGCAGCGAATTCGGCGGTGCGGTCGGCATGAAATCCGGTGATGCTGCTCGCGGTATTTTGCAGGCCGTAACGCAGGATGTCGTCATGCGGTTTGCCGAGCAGCGCGTTGAGAATCGCGTCCGGCAGGCTGAAAGCGGTGACGAACAACACGTCCTTTTTCGCCGCCTCGATGATCTCGACAAACTCACGCAAATCGCCACCACCGCTGCGTGGCGAGAACCCGGCGAACAGCGCCTGTGTTGGGTCCATCGGGTTGTGCTCGGTGATCCAGCTGCGCGTCGCAGCGACATCGGCGGGGTTGGCCCAGACCTCTTCAAACACTTGCAAATAACGCGTGGCAATCGTCACGTCGTCGAGCGTATGCACCACGTTAGCCTGGCGATACACGCCATTGGCGGTGAAATTGGTGCTGCCGCACAGCACCGCCTGCGGTTGCCGCTGACCCGCGCCATCGACACGGCTGAGAACAATGAATTTGTCGTGAAAGATGTTATGGGTGACCCGGCCGCGCTTGTTCGCCGCCGGCAATTTGGCAAGGTTCGTTTCGTTCAGGGTCGTATCGGGATCATCAGGCTGAGCGTGATACAGCACACGCACCTGAACCCCTCGGGTAAATGCGGCATTCACTGCATCGATTATCGCCTGCAACTGGTACTCGTAGATCGCGATGTCCAGCGCCCACTGCGCGTCCACCGCACGTTCGATAAAGCCCAGTAATCGCTCCAGCAACCCGTTCTCCAGCCACAGTCGCGCCGCGTCGGGCCAAGCTTCGATGGGCAGGTTCTTGTTGGCGCTGATCTGCGCGTCAAGGTCGGGAAACTTGCGCTGGAAGGCCTGACTGGCGGCCACAGCACGGTTGAAGATCACACTTTGATTGGCTGGGTGGCCGTCGTCACTGGTGATGCTTAGCTCCAGTGATTCGCCCAATAGCGGCGCGTCCGCCGTGCCGTAGGCCAAATGCACGCGATAGTGCATGGTCGTGCCCGGATTGACCGCGTAATCGGCCCAGCGGAATTTCTGTAGCGGCGCTTTATCGCTGGGCGTGGCGTGATACTGCGGGAAGGTGTGCGTCTTGCCGGGAGATGTCAGGCTGTTGAACAGGAACAACCACGGTTTGTCGCCCTGCTGCTTCTCAATGGCAAACCCAAGCAGGCCTTTGCGTCGGGGCTCGGCGAGGTCCATGGCGAGTAATACGCCGTTGGTGCCGGCGTAGGCTTTGACGCGAAAATCGTCCTGAGGATTGGCGACCAGTACCCGCATGATTCACTCCTTGTGATTGGGCTGGGGTGGAGCATAGAGCAGCGCTGCAAGTTTTGATGATATCCGTTTGAACCGAGGTGGCCTCTTCGCGAGCAAGCTCGCTCCCACAGGTAAAGCAGCGTTCACATTCCTTGTGGGAGCGAGCCTGCTCGCGAAGAGGCCCGCTCAGACTTCACACATCATCAATATGCCGATAATCCGCATTCAGCGCCGCCGCTAATTCCCGCGCCCGTGCCAATCGGATGGGCCCGCGCTCAATGTCGATCAACAATCCCGGACACTCCAGCGGCGGCATCGACGGTAAGGCTTTCAAACGCCCATCCGTGACCACCAGCAAGCGCTGCTGCTCGGCCGGGAAGCGCTTTTGTCGCTGCACCAGCCATTGCTGTGCCTGCGTCAATGCCGCCACCAACGGCGTGCCGCCGCCCGCCCCCAACGCCTCCAGCCAGGTGCGCAAGCCACTCGATGCTTTCAGACCTTGCACCTGCCATTTCGGCGCGCTGCCGCTGGCGGTCAGCAGGGCCAGCCGCGCACGCTGCCGATAAGCATCATCGAACAATTGCGCGAGCAACCCCTTGGCATCGCTCAGCGCCTGATGCCGACGCGTTGAAGCCGAGGCATCAACGATCACCAGCCACAGCTCATGGGGAGTTCGAGTACGCAACTGGAACTGCAGATCTTCACGAGTCTGCGGCCGACCATTGAGCAGCGTGCCCGGCCAGTTCACCAGGCCGCTGCGCGTAGCGTGGCGCTGGCCCTGGCGTCCGTGGTCGAGGCGTCCGGCGCGGGGTCTGGCATTCGCCCCCGCGTCGGATCGGGGACGAATGCCGGTTACTTTTTTGGCCAGCTCGGCACTTCGCGGCGAGCGCCAGTGGCCAGTGCCGGGGCGGGCATATCGCCCCACTGGCCCTGCCCTTCGCTCGGTTCGGCCTGGCTACTGGCCGGGTTCTGCGCGGGTGGCTGAGGGCTGGAAGAAGAGGATTCGCGACGGCGATGCCGCAGGGCGAATTCCGCCACGGCGTCGATGTCCTGCTCGGCAATCGCTGCAGCGCCGCGCCATGCTGCGTGCGCACGGGCCGCCCGCAGCCAGACCAGATCGGCACGCAAGCCATCGACACCCGCCGCAAAACAACGCTCGGTGATGTTCGCCAACGCGTCGTCGTCCAGCGCAATGCTCGCCAAGGCGATGCGCGCCTGTTCACAGCGTTCGCGCAGCGCTTGCTGCCGGGCTTCCCACTGCGCGCAGAACACCTGTGGATCGCTGTCGAAATCCAGGCGGCGGCGGATGATCTGCCCGCGTTCGGTCGGCGCGGTGTGGCCGCTGAGGGCGACGTTCAGGCCGAAACGGTCAAGCAGCTGTGGCCGCAATTCGCCCTCTTCCGGGTTCATCGTGCCGATCAATACAAATCGCGCCGAATGCCGATGGGAAATACCGTCGCGCTCGATCAGGTTGGTGCCACTGGCTGCCACATCGAGCAGCAGGTCCACCAGATGATCCGGCAGCAGGTTCACTTCATCGACGTACAGCACACCGCCGTCAGCCTTGGCCAAAACACCGGGAGAAAACTGCGCCCGTCCTTCACTCAGCGCCGTGTCGAGATCAAGAGTGCCGACCAGACGCTCTTCGGTAGCGCCCAGCGGCAAGGTGACGAACTGCCCGCTCGCCAGCAGATCAGCGAGGCCACGGGCCAGGGTCGATTTGGCCATGCCGCGCGGGCCTTCGATCAGCACGCCACCGATTTTCGGGTCGATGGCGGTCAGGCACAGCGCGAGTTTCAGGTCATCGGCGCCGACCACGGCGGAGAGCGGGAAATGCGGGGTGTCGGTCATCTTCGGTACTCGGTCATGGTCGGTGTGAATTCATTTCAATGTAGGAGTGAGCCTGCTCGCGATAGCGGTGGGTCAGCGACAAATAGGTTGGCTGATACACCGCTATCGCGAGCAGGCTCACTCCTACAAAATGTTGTGGTGTGTCAGGTGTCTTCTTCTATATCCAGCAGCAGGTTTTCCAGTGCTTCTTTATACACGCCGGGTTCCTGCCACATCCCGCGCTGCTGCGCTTCGAGCATGCGCTCGGTCATGTCGCGCAGCGCATGCGGATTGTGTTCACGAACAAAATCGCGGGTCGTCGGGTCGAGCAAATAGGCGTCCGCCAGCAACGCGTACTGATGATCATCGATCAGTTGCGTGGTGGCGTCGAAAGCGAACAGGTTATCGACTGTCGCCGCCAGTTCGAAGGCGCCTTTATAGCCATGACGCTTGACCCCGTCGATCCATTTCGGATTGGCCGCGCGCGAGCGGATCACCCGGTTCAGCTCTTCTTTCAGGGTACGGATTCTCGGCAGATCCGGCTGGCTGTGATCGCCGTGATAACTCGCCGCCGCTTCGCCGCGCAGGGTTTCCACCGCCGCGAGCATGCCGCCCTGAAACTGGTAATAGTCGTTGGAATCGAGCAAGTCGTGCTCGCGATTGTCCTGATTCTGCAAAACCGCCTGCACCTGGCTCAGACGCTGGACGAACTGCTCGCGGGCGGCGGTGCCCTCGTCTGCCCCGCCGTACGCGTAGGCACCCCAGTTCAGGTAGACCTCGGCCAGATCCTCGCGGGTCTGCCACAGGCGACCGTCGATGGCGCCCTGTACGCCCGCGCCATAGGCTCCGGGTTTGGCGCCGAAGATCCGCCAGCCGGCCTGGCGCCGCGCCGCGTCGGCATCCAGCCCCGATTGCAGCAGCGCCTCACGCTCGGCGCGGACTTTGGCGGCCAGCGGATTGAGGTCATCCGGCTCGTCCAGCGCCGCTACCGCTTGCACTGCCGCGTCGAACAGCCGAATCAAATTGGCAAAGGCATCGCGGAAGAAGCCCGAGACCCGCAGCGTGACATCGACTCGTGGCCGGTCGAGCAGGCTCAGCGGCAGAATTTCGAAGTCATCAACGCGCTGACTGCCGGTGGCCCAGACCGGACGCACGCCCATCAACGCCATGGCCTGGGCGATGTCGTCACCGCCAGTGCGCATGGTCGCCGTGCCCCACACCGATAAACCGAGCTGGCGCAGGTGATCGCCGTGATCTTGCAGGTGCCGCTCGAGAATCAGCGTGGCGGACTGGAATCCGATGCGCCACGCGGTGGTGGTCGGCAGATTACGTACGTCCACCGAGTAGAAGTTGCGCCCGGTGGGCAACACGTCGAGACGGCCACGACTGGGCGCGCCGCTTGGGCCGGCGGGGACGAAGCGGCCGCTGAGGGCGTCGAGCAGACCGCGCATTTCGGCGGGGCCGCAGGCGTCGAGGCGTGGGGCGACGACTTCGCGCAGGCTATCAATGATTGCCCTCACTTCAGCCCCCCTCGGTTCCTGTAGGAGTGAGCCTGCTCGCGATGGCGTCAGGTCAGGCAATTCAGTGTTGAATGACACACCGCTATCGCGAGCAGGCTCACTCCTACAAAGGGCGTGCACTGTTTCGGAGATCAGTTGGGTGGCGAATAGCTCAAGGCGTTCGCGGGTGTCACCGGCGCTGCGCCAGACTTCGTCGCTGACGCTTTGCAGCTCTGGCGGACGCGGGCCGCTCCACGGATCGGCAAGCACACAATCCAGCGGATCAAAGCCCAACTCAAACGCCTTGGCCAACGCCCGCAGCAGACTCGACTGCGCACCCTTGCCGTCGCCACGCGGGATACGCAGTAACGCCAGTAGCGTGTCGATGCGCAAACGTCCGGTCGGCGACTCGCCGAAAATGTGCAGGCCATCGCGGATCTGCGATTCCTTCAGGTCACACAGATAGGTATCCAGACGCGGCAGCCAGATCGCTGCATCGGCGTCGCTGTCCAGACCGGCGTCGAGTTGCAGTTCGCGGTCGATCTGCGTTTCGCGCACCAGTTGCAGAATGTCGCGCTGCAGCTCGCGGGCGCGACGCGGATCGAGCAGTTGCGCCTCGTAATATTCGTCGGCCAGCAATTCCAGATTGCGCAGCGGGCCGTAGGTTTCGGCGCGGGTCAGCGGCGGCATCAAGTGGTCGATGATCACCGCTTGCGTGCGCCGTTTGGCCTGGGCACCCTCGCCCGGATCGTTGACGATAAACGGATAGATGTTCGGTAGCGGCCCGAGCAATGCGTCGGGCCAGCAATTTTCCGAAAGGCCGACGCCCTTGCCCGGCAACCATTCGAGGTTTCCGTGCTTGCCGACGTGAATCACTGCGTGCGCACCGTAGGTGTTACGCAGCCAGAAATAGAACGCCAGATAGCCGTGCGGCGGCACCAGATCCGGGTCGTGGTACACCGCACTCGGATCGACCTGATAACCGCGCGCCGGTTGAATGCCGACGAAGGTCAGGCCAAAACGCAGCCCGGCGATCATCATCCGCCCGTCGCGGCACATCGGATCGTTTTGCGGCGCGCCCCAGCGTTCCAGCACCGCCGCGCGATTGGCTTGCGGCAGCGCGTTGAACATCGCCAGATAGGCATCCATCGCCAGACTTTGCTGGCACGGACGCAGGTCGATGCTGTCGAGGTCGTTGCTGACGCCGCCGAGCAATTGCTGGATCAGCTCGGTGCCGCTGTCCGGCAACTCCGCCGTCAACGGGAAGCCTTCCGCCTGCAACGCGCGCAGGATATTCAATGCCGCGGCCGGCGTATCGAGACCGACGCCATTGCCGATGCGACCGTCGCGGGTCGGGTAGTTGGCGAGAATCAGCGCGATGCGTTTTTCCGCGTTCGGCAGTTGCGCCAGATCGCTCCAGCGCCGCGCCAGTTCAGCGACAAAATCCATGCGTTCGGGTTGCGCCCGATAGCAGACCACGTCGGACTGACTGCGCTCACTGCGCCAGGCCAGATCCTTGAAGCTGATCGGCCGGCTGATGATGCGCCCGTCGAGTTCCGGCAAGGCGATGTGCATCGCCAGATCCCGTGGCCCGAGACCCTGCTCGCTGTCGCGCCAACCGGGCTCGTTGTCCTGAGCGCAGATCGCCTGAATCACCGGAATATTGCGCCGGAACGGGCGCAGATGCGGGGCTTCTGGACTGGACTGCGCGAAACCGGTGGTGTTGAGAATCACCGCCGCCTCAACCTCGTCCAGCCAGTCCTCGACCACGCTCAGACAGCCGGGTTCTTTCAGGCTGGCGACGGCGATCGGCAACGGATTGAGCCCCGCCGCCTGCAAGCGCTGGCAGAACACGTCGATGAACGCAGTGTTCGCCGCTTGCAAATGCGAGCGATAAAACAACACCGCCGCGACCGGTTGACCGGGCAGCCATTCGGCTTGCCAGTCGCTCAGTGCGGCGGTGTTTTTCTGTGGCTGGTAAATCGCCGTGCGCGGCAACGCCTGCGGCTCGCCCCAAGCGTAATCCCGCGCCAGCCAGCGGTTGGCCAGGCAATGGAAGAAGCCCAGCGCATTGCCCATGCCACCCTGACGCAAGAACTGCCAGAGGCGGTCGCGATCTTCGGCGGGCACCGTGCTCAGGTCGCTGAGTTCCGGGTCGGGACGATCATCCCCCGGTACCAGAATCACCTGCACCCCGCGCTCGGACAACTCCACCAGTCGCTCGACGCCATAACGCCAATAAGCGATGCCGCCGTGCAGCGAAATCAGAATGACCTTGGCGTGCCGCAGCACCTCATCGACATACAGGTCGACCGAGGCGTGATTCTGCACCTGCATCGGATTGGCCAGGCGCAGGCTCGGGTAGTCCTCAGGCAGTTGCTGCGCCGCTTCGGCGAGCAGCGCCAGGCTGGAATCGCCGCTGCACAGGATCACCAGCTCGGCGGGGGTTTGTCCAAGGTCGGCAATGTTGTCATCCGACACGAAACCGCCGGGCTGGGTCCTGAGCAGGTGCATGGCTTAAACGCTGAGCGCGGCGCGCAGTTGCGCTTCGAGTTGCGCGGCGTCGAGTTCCTGACCGATCAGCACCAGACGGGTGACGCGCGCTTCGTCAGCGCCCCACTGTCGGTCGAAGTGCTTGTCGAAACGCGTGCCCACGCCCTGAATCAACAGGCGCATCGGCTTGTTCGGAATCGCCGCGAAGCCCTTCACGCGCAGAATGCCGTGCTGCACAACCAGTTGCGTCAGCGCGTCGAGCAGCAGGCTTTCGTCGGCTTGCGGCAGTTCGATCGAGATCGAATCAAAGGCGTCGTGATCGTGGTCATCGTGGTCGTCATCACCGTCGTGGTGGTGATCGTGATGGCTGTGGCGGCTGTCGATATGTTCTTCGGATCCGGCACCGAGGCCGATCAGCACGTCCAGCGGCAGGCGACCGTTGCTGGCTTCGATGATTTTCACCGCTGGCGGCAGTTCTTCGGCGACTTCGGCGCGAACGCGAGCCAGATCTTCGGCGCTGGTCTGGTCGGCCTTGTTGAGGATCACCAGATCGGCGCTGGCCAGTTGGTCGGCGAACAGCTCATGAAGTGGCGATTCGTGATCCAGGTTCGGATCGAGTTTGCGCTGGGCATCGACCTGATCCGGGAACGCGGCGAAGGTGCCCGCGGCCACGGCCGGGCTGTCGACCACGGTGATCACCGCATCCACGGTGCAGGCGCTGCGGATTTCCGGCCACTGGAAGGCTTGTACCAGCGGTTTTGGCAGGGCCAGACCGGACGTCTCGATCAGGATGTGATCAAGGTCACCGCGCCGGGCGACCAGTTCACGCATCACCGGGAAGAACTCTTCCTGCACCGTGCAGCACAGGCAACCGTTGGCCAGTTCGTAGACGCGGCCAGTGGCTTCTTCTTCGGTGCAGCCGATGGTGCATTGCTTGAGGATCTCACCGTCGATGCCCAGTTCGCCGAATTCGTTGACGATCACCGCGATGCGACGGCCCTGAGCGTTGTCGAGCATATGGCGCAGCAAGGTGGTTTTGCCCGAGCCGAGGAAACCGGTGACGATGGTGACGGGGAGTTTGGCCAGTGTTTTCATCGGATGCCCTTTGGCAAGGTGGCGGGCATACGGGACGAGATCCGCTGCGAGCGTGCGCGCGGAAGAATTCGCCACCGGATCACCCCGCCCGGTTGTAGTGAGAAATCTGTGACGAGGCAGGTCTCCTGGCTGACGGTGTTCGGGCCTTGGGCCCGGCGTTCGCTGCGCCTTCCCGCGGGCTCAGTGGATTGAGCTGGCAGTGGCGTGGCAACGAACTTCACCGTTCACAGTTGCGGGGGCAGCCGCGGCTTTGACCGCGTTCCCTTCTTAGCTTCGGCGTGGGCCGAAGAACCTCGAAAGCGCAAGGCTACGCATGGCTTGAGGATGGGTCAATGCTTTGGTTTTTTTTTGGATTGGGGGCATATCCGTTGCTGCGGTAACGGCCTCCTATGGTTTCGCTCTTACAGCGGTCACTTTTTCCAAACGCCGGGTTTGAGGTTTGGGGTTTGGGGGCATATCCGTTCCTTCGGGTGTTGCCTCTGGCGGTTTCGCTCTTACAGCGAGTCACCTTTTCCAAACGCCGAAAAGGTAACCCAAAAGGCTTTGCCCCGGCGTACGGCACTTCGCTGAGGCTCAGTGTTCCCTCGCTACGGTGTCCATCCGGGGGCATCGCCTCCGGTTTGCTTCGCTGCACCTCCTCTCGATGTATGCGGCTTCGCCGCATGGCGCTGCGCGCCTAACCCCCTGATGAACACCTTCGCTCGGCCTGCCGAAGGGGCTGAAGATCAAAAGCCACATCAAAAGCCAGAGCCAAAGCCAAAGCAGATCAAAAGATCACAGCCTTCGGCAGCTCACGGGAGTGGTTGTATTCAGTCAGAGATTGGTCGGCTGTCAGGCCGCCTTCGCGAGCAAGCCCGCTCCCACAGTTTAGATTGTGTACAGCCCCATGCGGCGCAGCCGCCCCACTCAACACAATGAGCGTTAGCTCGAGTAAAGCTTTTGATCTCAGGGCCCGTCGGCAGGCTGAGTGGAGGGATTTATCCGGGGGTGGGAGCGCAGCGACCGTTTGGCGCAGCCAAACACAGCGAGAGGAGGTGCAGCGAAGCAAACCGTAGGCGCTGCCCCCGGATGAATCCCGGAGCGAAGGAACCCGAGCCTAGGCGAGGGCCGAACGTCAGGGTAAAGCCCTTTTGGTTACTTTTGGGGCGTTTGCCAAAAGTGACCCGCCGTAAGGGCGGAACCCTAAGAGGCCATTACCGCAGCAACGGATATGCCCCCAATCCCAATTGACTCAAATCCTCCCCTCATGGTCTCCTACACAACTTGTTACGGGTGCCCTTCACAGGGTGAAACGGGAAACCGGTGAATCATGTGCTTTACTCAAAGCCATGTCAGTCCGGTGCTGCCCCCGCAACGGTAAGCGAGCGAAGCGTCAGATCCACTGTGCCATACGGCATGGGAAGGTGACGCTTGCAGGTCGGTCAGACGCCAACCCCTCGTGAGCCCGGAGACCGGCCCGCAACACACAGTGCGCATTTTGCGTCGCTGAACATAACAAACCCGCGGTGGGCGGGCGCTGTTCGAACCTCTGCGTGCCCGACTCGCAGGGGTTTTCATGCGCTCTATATCACCCGCTGACACTCCAGAGGGAAGCGCCATGTCGATCATCAGCAGCACCGGCAGCAACACCGACAAAATCTCCAGCACCGCCACCTTGAGCCAACGCCTGACCGCCGCGATCTTCGCGTCGATTCTGGGTGCCAGCCTTGTGTACTTCGCCGGTTTCTCGCACATCGAAGCGGTGCACAACGCCGCTCACGATACCCGCCACAGCGCCGCGTTCCCGTGCCACTGAGACCTGCAGACATGATCAAGCGTATCGCGCAAACCGCAGGGTTCACCGGCCTGCTGGCCGCCCTGCTGCTGACGTTGCTGCAAAGCTTCTGGGTCTCGCCGCTGATTCTACAAGCCGAAACCTTCGAGAAGTCCGAACCGGTGGCCGTTCACGAACACGCCGCCGGTACGGCTGCTCACACCCATGACGCCGAAGCCTGGGAGCCGGAGGACGGCTGGCAACGCGTGGTCTCGACCACCGGCGGCAATCTGGTGGTGGCGGTCGGTTTCGCCCTGATGCTCGCTGGCCTGTACACCCTGCGTGCACCGACCAAAACCTCGCAAGGCCTGCTCTGGGGCCTGGCCGGTTACGCGACCTTCGTGCTCGCACCGACCCTGGGCCTGCCGCCTGAACTGCCGGGCACCGCTGCAGCCGATCTGGCGTCGCGGCAAACCTGGTGGATCGGCACCGCCGCTTCCACCGCTGTTGGCCTGGCGTTGATTGTGTTCAGCCGCCACTGGTTGATGAAGCTGCTCGGCGTGGCGATCCTCGCCGTGCCGCACGTGATCGGCGCACCGCAACCGGAAGTGCATTCGATGCTCGCCCCGGAGGCGCTGGAAGCCCAGTTCAAAATCGCTTCGCAGTTGACCAACGTGGTGTTCTGGCTGGCCTTGGGCCTGATCAGCGCCTGGTTGTTCCGCCGCAAAAGCGATGGTCAATACCACGCATGACCGATGACCGCGCAGCGCCGACCTTTGTGGTCGGCCTGGGCTGCCAGCGCGGCTGCCCGGTCAGCACGCTGCGCGCGCTACTCGATCAAGCGTTGCAGGCGCATCGTATAGAACTTGAAGCGGTCAAGGCCTTGGCCAGCATCGATCTTAAACGCGATGAACCCGGCCTGCAGGAACTGGCCAGTCAACTGGCGTTGCCGCTGTTGTATTTCAGCAGCGACGAACTGGCCAGTTATCAGCAACGCCTGAGCCACCATTCGCAGATCGCCTATGAGCGCACTGGCTGCTACGGCGTGGCGGAAAGTGCCGCCCTGGCCCTTGCCGAGCAGTTGATTCAGGCACCGGCAAAACTGCTGATTTCTCGGCAAAAATACGCTCAGGCAACCTTGGCATTGGCCGGCGCTGCGTAAATTCCCGATAATCCCCCCGTTTGATCATGAGCAATCTTCATCTGAAGCGTTGCCCTGCCCCGTTTTTCACAGGATTTCTTCATGACCGTCTACTTCATTGGCGCCGGCCCCGGCGACCCGGAATTGATCACTGTCAAAGGTCAGCGGCTGATCCGCAGTTGCCCGGTGATCATCTACGCAGGCTCGCTGGTACCGGCTGCGGTGCTGGAGGGGCATCAGGCTGAAACCGTGGTCAACAGCGCCGAATTGCATCTGGAGCAGATCATTGAACTGATCAAATCCGCCCATGCCAATGGCCAGGACGTGGCGCGGGTGCATTCGGGTGATCCGAGTCTGTATGGCGCGATTGGCGAGCAGATTCGTTATCTGCGCGAGCTGAATATTCCGTTCGAGATCATTCCCGGCGTGACCGCGACCGCAGCGTGTGCAGCCTTGCTAGGCGCGGAACTGACACTGCCGGACGTGTCGCAGAGCGTGATTCTGACCCGCTACGCCGATAAAACCGCCATGCCGGCGGGTGAGGAGTTGAGCAGTCTGGCGCAGCATGGCGCGACCATGGCGATTCATCTGGGGGTCAATCATCTGCAGAAAATCATCGCCGAACTGCTGCCGCGTTACGGCGCGGATTGCCCGATTGCGGTAATTCACCGGGCGACGTGGCCGGATCAGGACTGGGTGGTGGGGACGCTGGAAGATATTGCCGAGAAGGTTGCGGCCAAGGGGTTTCGGCGTACGGCGTTGATTCTGGTGGGACGGGTGTTGGGGAGTGAGGTGTTTAGCGAGTCGTCGCTGTATCGCGCGGGGCATGCACACCTCTACAGACCCTGAATCATATGGGATTGGGTGCCAACCTGTGGCGAGGGGATTTATCCCCGATGAACTGCGCAGCAGTTCCTTTTCTGGGGCTGCTTCGCAACCCATCGGGGATAAATCCCCTCGCCACACAATAAACAGGCACTCATTAATCAAGTGCATAAAAAAACGGCGCTCACGGGGCGCCGTTTTTCGTGTTCGCAGTGAACACCTTACTCAGTAGTAGGCGTTTTCTTTCTGCGTGTGGTCGGTCACGTCGCGCACACCTTTGAGCTCTGGAATACGCTCGAGCAAGGTGCGTTCGATGCCTTCCTTCAGGGTCACGTCGGCCTGGCCGCAGCCCTGGCAGCCGCCGCCGAACTGCAGCACGGCAATGCCGTCCTCGACCACATCGATCAGGCTGACCTGACCGCCGTGGCTGGCCAGTCCCGGGTTGATTTCGGTTTGCAGGTAGTAGTTGATGCGCTCGTTGACCGGGCTGTCGGCATTGACCATCGGGACTTTGGCGTTTGGCGCCTTGATGGTCAGTTGGCCGCCCATGCGGTCGGTGGCGTAATCGACGACGGCGTCGTCAAGGAACGCTTCGCTGAACGAATCGATATAGGCGGTGAAGCTTTTCAGCCCCAGCGCGGTATCTTCAGGTTTTTCTTCGCCCGGCTTGCAGTAGGCAATGCAGGTTTCGGCGTACTGGGTGCCAGGCTGGGTGATGAAGACGCGGATGCCGATGCCTGGAGTGTTCTGCTTGGAGAGCAGATCGGCCAGGTAATCGTGGGCGGCGTCGGTAATGGTAATAGCGGTCATGGAAACTCCTCGCAGGCTTGGGCGCAGTTTACGCCAATCATTGCGCCGGACAAAGTCCTAGTATTTTTGTCGGGAAAGATTCTCGACAGGTGCGCGCATCGGTTCGCCCTCGATCCGCGCTTTAAGCCACTGATAGCTGCGTTTTTCCACCCATTCGTAGCTCAACCATGACCCCACACCAATCGCCAGAGCACAGATAACGAACATCAGATACGGGTTGATTCCGTAGCGTCGCGCGATAAAACCACCAACCGACAACACCAACACGTGCATCAGATACACTGAATAGGAACAGTCACCGAGCCATTTCATCACCCGATTGCGCTCGACGTAGCGCTCCAGCGCCATGCAAGCCATCACCAGCACCGCGCTCGGCACGCCCCAGTTCAATAACCTTGGCGCCGGTGCCAGGTGATAGATCGCCATCATCGCAGCGCCCATCGCCAACAGCGGCAGCCACAGGCCGGCGCCAATCCAGCCCCGGCGATAGAGCACGCCAATGCCGATCCCCAGCAGAAACTCGTAGACGATGTCGGAACGGTAAAACTCGTTGAGCCAGCCGAACGCCTGACACACCGAAAACAGCAACGCGGCGACCACCAGCAAGCGCACCTGCCAGCGGAACACCAGCGCGCATGCAAACAACACATAGAAGAGCATTTCGTAGTTGAGCGTCCAGCCGACATTCAGCGTCGGATAAATCCCGTAACCGCCGGGGTTTTGCGCAGGAATGAATAACAGCGACGCGAGGAAATGCGCCCAGTCCACCGTCTGATCCGGCAACATTGGCCGGGCGAACAGCACCAGCAACGCCATCAACAGCGTGTACAGCCAGTACGCCGGGACAATGCGAAACAACCGATACAGCAGAAACCGCGCCGGAGGCAGCGCTTTGCTTTCGGTGGAGAGGAAAATCACCAGACCACTGATGACGAAGAAAACATCGACGCCGACTGCGCCCTTGTCGATGAAGAATTGCCCGACCGGGCCGCGCGCCTTGAAGTCGAAGAAAATCTGCATGAAGTGGTGACAGACCACCGTCCACGCGGCAAGCGCCCGCAGGGCCTGCACTGAAATCAACATGATCGGCTCCTGTCCACAACTCTCAAAACCACCACCGCCCCCTTGTAGGAGTGAGCCTGCTCGCGATGACGACATGTCAGGCGACAACCATTCTGAATGGACTGACGCCATCGCGAGCAGGCTCACTCCTACAGGGAATGTGCGGTGTTGCTAAGAATTGGGACAGCAGACCTGTATTAAATGATCAAAGATTCTGGTAGCGGTTCATGTCCAGCACGCCCTCTTCCACCGGATCGGTTTCGTGGAGGTATTGGCTCAGGTCGTGGAAATAGAACCAGAATTGCGGATGACTGCGACGAATCCCCCAGCGTTCGACGATTTTCTCGAAACGCTCGGCATCCTTGGCATTCTCCATGGCATCGACAAACTCCGGCACTTGTTCGGCTGGAATGTTGAAGATGAAATTCGGATAGCTGCTCAGTACGCCCGGGTAGATGGTCAAGGTGTCCAGCCCTGGCTGATAGCGCAGCGACTCGCCCAACAGGAACGCCACGTTACTGTGCGCACGGTTGCGCAGCAGGCTGTACATCTCGCGTTTGCCGCTGCGAGTTTCGATGCGCAGCATGGTTGCTTCCGGCAATTGGTCGATCACCTTCAAACCGGCGGCCGGACGCGAGGTCAGGCGACTGAGTGCCTGCTCGGCGTTCTGTAGCGCCGGGTCGATATTCGGCCGCGAGCAGTAGGCGCCGTCACAGCGGTTGATCGGATCCGGCCGCGCATTGAGGTCGCCGTAACGCGCCAGCAACTGCATGGCGAAATCGTATTTCGGGTCCTTCGGATCGAGTTTCAGCGCGGTCGGTTTGTCGTCGTCGATCGCCTCATAGTCGAGCCACATCTTGAACTGGCCGCTGCTTTGGTACCAATCATCGAGGTAGTCCTCGCGGGAATCGGCCGGCATCAGGCGCAGGAAGTTCTGCTCGGCGCCGTTGCGGATCAGGTCGAAATACAGACGCGTCTGCGCCTGATGGGAGACGTTGCCGAACACATCGAAGTTGACCGCCAACTGATAATAGGTGCGCTCCAGCAGTGGATAGTCGAACAGCCACATGGTCTGTGGCACTTCGCCGATCAGGCCTTTGGTCACCGACGCACTGTCGAAGTGGCGGAAAATGCTCAGCAGCGCGTTGTCGTTGCCGGCCCACAGGGTTGACCAGCTCGGAGCCGGCAGTTCGGCGTAACTGTCGCGGCGCAGGGCTTCGTATTCGTTGCGCTTGTTACGGTAGTTGTGCCACAGGCTCAGCACACTGCCGACGTCATCGTTCTGCCCAGGCATTGCCAGCAACGGCGTGGCCTGGCCGCGATAGTTGGGGTCGGTGATGTACAGATCATGTTCCGGAGCCTGGAACAGCGCCCAGAAGTTATCGCGGATCACATCCGTCGCAATCTGCCCACGGCACACCGGCCCGCGAATGAAGGTGCGGACGAAGTATTCAGCGTTATCGAGCATGAACTGATAACGCGCCTGCGCCGGAATCGCCTCGAAGGTGGCGAACGGGTTGGCCCGGCTCTGCGGGCCGTAACCCGGCAGCGCGTTGACCTGCCAGTTTCCGCTGTAGAAAAGACTCTTGACCCGCGCCATCTTCGCCGCACTCAGCGGATAGGTGATGTGGGTCTTGTGCACGATCACCCCTCGCACCGGCCACAAGCGGTAATACACCTGAGTGCCCGGATCGTCATTCGGGCGGCGGGTGGCGATCAGGTCGATCGGCTGCCCTGTCGGCGTGCGCGAACGCACCCACTGGAAGTAGTGCCCCGGCTCGCCGTCCTTGAAATAGATATGCGCGAGGAACCAGTGTTCGAACAGCCAGCGCCCGACCAGACTCTGCCGCGCCCCCGGCGCATTGAGCAGGTTTTCCCACTGGACGATTTGCAGCGCTTCCCTGGCGCTCGGCGCCAGCCCCTGCTCGTCGATCGGCGCACCGGACGCCAGCCAGCGTTGCAGGGTCTGGTATTGCTGATCGGTCAGCCCCGTCACCGCCAGCGGCATGCCTTCTTTCGGGTGGGCGCCGGCATAGCCGTCAAACTCGGCGGGCATCGCGCACATGTTTTCCCGTTGCAGGCCGAGGACGATGTCTTCCGGGAGCTTGGCATTCGGTGTCAGCGGGGTTTTGTGGCCCAGTTCCAGCATCCGCGCCATCAGCGCCGCCTGGCTGCCCTGAGCGTCGAGTACCGAATAAAAGCCCTTCTGCTGCCAGGCACGTTTGCCGAAAGCGTCGTAGAACAGCCGAGTGGTCGGCGCCGCCTGAGTGCGCTCGCCATCGTAGACCGGCATCTTGCTCGCGCCCCGCGCTGCGCCTTCGCCGCTGCCCAGATTGAGCTGGCACGCCGAGTCGTAGCAGGCATGGCAGGCCACACACTTCTCGGTGAAGATTGGCTGGATGTCACGCGTATATGAAATAGAAGGTGAGATCGCGGGTTCCTGCGCAATGGCGCCCCAGCTTAAAAACAGCATGAAAATGCTGATGACGCGGTACGACATGCCCATGATCCCGATCGTGAAAAAAACGCCCGCGATTCTACAGTATGACGCTCGTACCAACATGAACGATATTCATGCAAAAGCAGCACGTGCTCCAAAAGCGCACAGGTTTGTTATGATCCCGGCCCTTCGTCATGGTCTTTTCGAGTAGTCCCAATGTCCGATCGCAGCGTCCGCCTTCAAGCTCTCAAGCAAGCCCTCAAAGAGCGCATCCTGATTCTCGACGGCGGCATGGGCACGATGATCCAGAGCTACAAGCTCGAGGAGCAGGATTATCGCGGCAAACGCTTCGCTGACTGGCCGAGTGACGTCAAGGGCAACAACGACCTGCTGGTGATCACCCGTCCGGACGTGATCGGCGGTATCGAAAAGGCCTATCTGGATGCCGGCGCCGACATTCTGGAAACCAACACCTTCAACGCCACACGCATTTCCATGGCCGACTACGGCATGGAAGAACTGGCGTACGAATTAAACGTAGAAGGCGCACGACTGGCGCGCAAGGTGGCCGACGCCAAGACCGCCGAGAACCCGGACAAGCCGCGTTTCGTCGCCGGCGTGCTCGGCCCGACCAGCCGCACCTGCTCGCTGTCGCCAGACGTGAACAACCCCGGCTACCGCAACGTCACGTTCGATGAACTGGTGGAGAACTACACCGAGGCCACCAAAGGCCTGATCGAGGGCGGCGTCGACCTGATCCTGATCGAAACCATCTTCGACACGCTCAACGCCAAAGCCGCGATCTTCGCCGTGCAAGGCGTGTTCGAAGAGCTGCACATCGAACTGCCGATCATGATTTCCGGGACCATCACTGATGCGTCCGGCCGCACCCTGTCGGGCCAGACCACCGAAGCGTTCTGGAACTCCGTGGCCCACGCCAAGCCAATTTCGGTCGGCCTCAACTGCGCCCTCGGCGCCAGTGAGCTGCGTCCATACCTGGAAGAGCTGTCGAACAAGGCCAGCACCCACGTTTCCGCGCACCCGAACGCCGGTTTGCCGAACGAGTTCGGCGAGTACGACGAGTTGCCGGTAGACACCGCCAAAGTCATCGAAGAATTCGCCCAGAGCGGTTTCCTCAATATCGTCGGCGGTTGCTGCGGTACCACCCCGGGCCACATCGAAGCCATCGCCAAGGCCGTGGCCGGTTACGCACCGCGGCAGATTCCGGACATCCCCAAGGCCTGCCGCCTCTCGGGCCTGGAACCGTTCACCATCGATCGCAGCTCGTTGTTCGTCAACGTCGGCGAGCGCACCAACATCACCGGTTCCGCCAAGTTCGCCCGTCTGATCCGTGAAGACAACTACACCGAAGCCCTGGAGGTCGCCCTGCAGCAGGTCGAGGCCGGCGCGCAGGTGATCGACATCAACATGGACGAAGGCATGCTCGATTCGAAGAAGGCCATGGTGACCTTCCTCAATCTGATCGCTGGTGAACCGGATATCTCCCGCGTGCCGATCATGATCGACTCCTCGAAATGGGAAGTGATCGAAGCCGGTCTGAAGTGCATTCAGGGCAAGGGCATCGTCAACTCGATCAGCATGAAAGAAGGCGTCGAGCAGTTCATCCATCACGCCAAGCTGTGCAAACGCTACGGCGCTGCGGTGGTGGTGATGGCGTTCGACGAAGCCGGCCAGGCCGACACCGAAGCGCGCAAGAAAGAAATCTGCAAACGCTCCTACGACATTCTGGTCAACGAAGTCGGCTTCCCGCCGGAAGACATCATCTTCGACCCGAACATCTTCGCCGTGGCCACCGGCATCGAAGAACACAACAACTACGCCGTGGACTTCATCAACGCCTGTGCCTACATCCGCGACGAGCTGCCGTATGCGCTGAGTTCCGGCGGCGTGTCCAACGTGTCGTTCTCGTTCCGTGGCAACAACCCGGTGCGTGAAGCGATTCACTCGGTGTTCCTGCTGTACGCGATCCGCGCCGGCCTGACCATGGGTATCGTCAACGCCGGTCAGCTGGAAATCTACGACCAGATCCCGCAGGAGCTGCGCGACGCCGTCGAAGACGTGATCCTCAACCGCACACCGGAAGGCACCGACGCCCTCCTCGCCATCGCCGACAAGTACAAGGGCGACGGCAGCGTCAAGGAAGCCGAGACCGAAGAGTGGCGCAGCTGGGACGTCAACAAGCGTCTGGAGCATGCGCTGGTCAAGGGCATCACCACGCACATCGTCGAAGACACCGAAGAGTCGCGCCAGTCGTTCGCCCGCCCGATCGAAGTCATCGAAGGCCCGCTGATGTCCGGCATGAACATCGTCGGCGACCTGTTCGGCGCCGGCAAAATGTTCCTGCCGCAGGTGGTGAAATCCGCCCGCGTGATGAAGCAAGCCGTGGCGCATTTGATCCCGTTCATCGAACTGGAAAAAGGCGACAAGCCGGAAGCCAAGGGCAAGATCCTGATGGCCACGGTAAAAGGCGACGTGCACGACATCGGCAAGAACATCGTCGGCGTGGTGCTGGGTTGCAACGGCTATGACATCGTCGACCTCGGCGTGATGGTCCCGGCGGAGAAAATCCTCCAGGTCGCCAAGGAAGAAAAGTGCGACATCATCGGCCTGTCTGGCCTGATCACCCCGTCGCTGGACGAGATGGTCCACGTTGCCCGTGAAATGCAGCGTCAGGATTTCCATCTGCCGTTGATGATTGGTGGCGCGACCACCTCCAAGGCGCACACCGCCGTGAAGATCGAGCCGAAGTACAGCAACGATGCGGTGGTCTACGTGACCGACGCCTCGCGTGCGGTCGGTGTCGCGACGCAGTTGCTGTCCAAGGAACTCAAGGCCGGTTTCGTCGAGAAGACCCGTCTGGAATACGTCGATGTGCGTGAGCGCACCGCCAACCGCAGCGCCCGTACCGAGCGCCTGAGCTACGCGGCGGCGATTGCCAAGAAGCCACAGTTCGACTGGGCCAACTACACGCCGGTCAAACCGACTTTCACCGGCACCCGCGTACTGGACAACATCGACCTCAACGTTCTGGCCGAGTACATCGACTGGACGCCGTTCTTCATCTCCTGGGATCTGGCCGGCAAATTCCCGCGCATCCTCGAAGACGAAGTGGTCGGTGAAGCCGCCACCGCGCTGTACAAGGATGCGCGCGAGATGCTCACCAAGCTGATCGACGAGCAGCTGATCAGCGCCCGTGCGGTGTTCGGTTTCTGGCCGGCCAATCAGGTGCATGACGACGACATCGAACTGTACGGCGATGACGGCAAGCCTATGGCGCGCCTGCATCACCTGCGTCAGCAGACCATCAAGACCGACGGCAAGCCGAACTTCTCGCTGGCCGACTTCGTCGCGCCGAAAGACAGCGAAGTGACCGACTACGTCGGTGGTTTCATCACCACCGCCGGCATCGGCGCCGAAGAAGTCGCCAAGGCCTATCAGGACGCTGGCGACGACTACAACTCGATCATGGTCAAGGCCCTCGCCGACCGCTTGGCCGAAGCTTGCGCCGAATGGCTGCACCAGCAAGTGCGTAAAGAACACTGGGGTTACGTCAAGGATGAGGTGCTGGACAACGACGCGCTGATCAAAGAACAGTACTCCGGTATCCGTCCGGCACCGGGTTATCCGGCCTGCCCGGATCACACCGAGAAAGCCACGTTGTTCACCCTGCTCGATCCTGAAGCCAGCGAAATGCGTGCCGGGCGCAGCGGCGTGTTCCTTACCGAGCATTACGCGATGTTCCCGGCGGCAGCGGTCAGCGGCTGGTACTTCGCCCATCCGCAGGCGCAATACTTCGCCGTCGGCAAGGTCGACAAGGATCAGGTGCAGAGCTACACCTCGCGCAAAGGTCAGGAACTGAGCGTGACCGAGCGCTGGCTGGCGCCGAACCTCGGTTACGACGAATAAGCGCAACGGTCAGTCCCCGAACCTCCCGGGGACTGACCGTTCAGCGGGTTTTACCCGCCTGACATTTGCCCGGACGTACCGGGCATTTGTGCGTTGCCGGCAGACAAACCGATCCGTTCGATCTCCTCTCGCGACAATTCGATGAGCCTGGCATTTCGCGCGGCCGCCTGGTCGAACAACCTGCTCAGATACAGCGGATCGTCAGCACTCAGACCTTCGTCCTCGCCCTCCTCCATCAACTGCAGTTCATCCATTTGCCGGAACGCCTCGGGCTGCTGCTCCTTGAGATAGTCCAGCCAGTAATCGCGCTGGATCAGGTCCTCCAGAAATCTCTCGGAGCGTTCCGCGCTGACCACTTCGGCCCGCGCATTGACCAACTGCTGCGGGGTGACACCGGAGGCAAATTTCATGTTTTTCGGCTGCCCGGGCAATTCCAGTCCATCGTCCCAGCCCCCGGTCAGACCGATCCGGTAACCGAGGCGGACTTCGGCTTCGTCGAAACCACTGCGCGCCGCCGCCGCTTTTGCCAGCTCATCGACCTTGTCCAGCCGAAACAGCTGCCGCGACAGCGACAACAAGGCCTCGCCGCGGATTCCCGGACGGCCGGCCGGCAAATCGAGCAAGGCGTTGTAAGTGAAGACCTTGCCCTCCAGACCACTGAACGTAAGGATGCGCCCGTCCACGCAAGTCCCGTGTGTGGCCGAGCCGGCGAAAATCACCTCGCGCAGCTCACTGTTGGCCGCCGCCGCTTCCATGACCATCCACACCCGTCGGGTCAGATCGGCGTTGGCCACGCGAAACTCCTGGGTGTCCTGCAATCGATCAAGCAAATGGAAGAATGCCGCGCTATCCGGTTCGGCAGCGAGTTGATCCCAGAGTTTGTCGCGTGCCAACGCCTGCTCCGCCGGCAGATTCACCAGCCACGGTGCTTTCTGTTGCGCATGGGCCTGTTCGCCCGGGAGGGTTTCGTCGGACTCGATGCTGTCGGTGGTTTCACTCAGCCCGCCGGCAACGTCGTCAGCCATTTCCTCCAGATCGGAACTGGAAAAACCGAGCACTCGCGGGCGGTTACCCGCAGCCTGATAGGTTCTGAGCCTTTCGAGGGATTCCTCCGAGAGGTTGTAGTTGTCAGTCAGGTCGGTGCCGTCCATCAGCTCATCGTGCTCACCGTCCAGCGCCTGTTCGGGGATGGCGGTGATGTCGTTGCGACTGAGGTTGAGTGTCCGCAGGTGCTGGGCATCCAGCGTCCCGGCCGGCCATTCGGCCAGGTTGTTGTTGCGCAGATCCAGACTTTGCAAATGCTCGAAGTAACTGACGTCGAACGCATCGAGATGGTTGTAGCCCAGGTCCAGTGCCTGCAGATGCTGCAGACCGGACAGCGCGGCATACAGATGCTCGGTGTCACTGAAGTTGTTGCTGGCAAGCTCGAGTCGCTCAAGCTCCGGCATTTGCCGGACGGCATCAGGCAGCGCGGTGAGCTCATTGCCATTGAGGGTCAGACTGCGCAGGCGGGTGAAAGCCTTGAGAAAGCCGTTGCTGCCCTCGGCCGTCACTCGTGTGCCTGTCAGGTTCAAACTGCCGACATGCCCAAAGTCTTCAGGCAGCGGCGGCAGATCGCCCAATTGCAGGCCGTTGAGATCCAGAACCGCATCGCCCCCGGCAACCGATAACCGTGCGCGCCAGCAGGTGAGGATGCGCCACGCCGCCAGGCTGCGTGATTGCGAGGAGATAACCCAATCGACGCCACGGGTTTCCCGGGTATACAGCCAGCCATTGAGTTGGCGAACGAGGGTTTCAAAGGTCTGACTCCAACCGGTGATCCGCTCGCGGATCTGCACTTCGGTCGCACCCTCATTGCGCAGCGCCTCGATCATTTGCGTGGCTTGTTCATCGCTAAGGGCCGGCTGCACTCGCTGCAGGTCCTGGCGCATCCGTGTCAGCCCGGTACTGACCGGTGCCTGCGTCAGCGGCAGCAACTGGCGGGCCACTGATACACCGTTCTCCGCCGGCGGAAAAGTCGCCGGCACTGGCTGCCGGGCAAACGCATCCAGCGCGCCGGCAGGCAGGCCGAGGGTGTCTTCGAGCCGCCGTTGCGCCAGACGCAGTTCAGCCGAAGCCGCGGCGGTCAGCGGCGTACCGGTCAGGTTGGTATTGAGCAGTGCGGTGCTCTCGAGCACGGCAGGCGGCAGCGTGCTGATACGGGTGTCGCGCAGATCCAGCCACGCCAGTTGCGGCAGACCATCGGCCCCTGTCGGCCACTGTTGCAGGTGCGTTGCCTGCAGGTCGAGGGCCTTCAAGCGCTGCAGGCTGCCAACGTTCATCTCGCTCAGCGGATTGTTCCGCAGATTCAACTGTTCGAGCGCAGGCAATTCACTCAATCCGCGCTCCAGGCCTGAAGCGTCGGTCAACTGGTTGTCGGCCAGATCCAGGTGCACCAGGCGCGAAAGGCTTTGCGACTCGATCGGCCATTCGTGCAAGGCATTGTCACTCAGATCAAGGGTTCGTACTTCGCTGAACGCACTGAGGAAACCGCGCATCTGCACGGCTGCAACGCGCTGGCCACTGAGCAGCAGCGTGCGTACATGCGCAAATGCGTCAGCGGGTAATGCCGGCAGTTCGCTGAGCATCAGCCCCGACAAGTCCAGGGTCGAAGCACTGATGGTCGCGCCGTAGCGTTTGAACATGCCCTTGCGCCAACTGGTTTTCAGGACATGGGCCAGGTTTGATCGCGCGACGAGTTCGCGCAGCGATTCTTCCGACACCACCACGCGCTGCTGCCACTGATTGAGCTGGCTATCCAGCGCAGCATATTGATCGCTCAAGGCATTGATCGCGGTGAAACGCTGCTGCTCGTCCGGCCATTGCTCGAAGAAACGATTGAACACCCCCTCGGGTGATTGATTCACGCCCTCGCCCAGGCGCCGCAACTCGCCACGGCAATAATCCCTGACCATCGTCTCTCGATCGATCAGGTGTTCTGGATGGGTCTTGACGTATTCGTACACGCCCGTGAAGTTTTCCCGGGAGAATCTTGACCAGTCCAGCGACAGCCCCGACCAGAGTTTTCCATGCCCCTGCAACAGTGTTGCCGGCACGGTGCTGATTCCGGTGTCCCTGAGGTTCAGACGCTCCAGGGCCGGTAACTCCAGCGCACCCGCAGGCCAGTCGAACAATGAATAGGCGACGATTTCCAGTGTGCGCAGATTACGCATGCCGCTGACGTCGAAAGCCAGCGGCTGATAGCTCGAGGTGCTGACACTCAAAGCTTCCAGCCGGGTCAATTGAGCCAGGCGTGCCGGCATATCGGCGGCATAGGGCATTGCGCTGTAAAGCGTCAGGTCAGTGAATTCCGGCAGGTTCTGCAACACCGCCGGCACGTTGGTGAACGTTTCTGCGGTGGCATTGATGCGCAGCGACTTGAGCCTGGGAAAACTGCCCAACAGTTCATCGACGTTGGCATCGGTGATGCACCGCCCCCTGACTCGCAGATCGCGCACATGCGAGAAGTCCGCCGTCAGCACCGGCAGCGGATCATCGCAGGTCAGATCGAGGCGTGCGGCACTCGCGTGGCTATCGGCCAGCGGCGAATTGCGCCAGCTCTGCTTGAGGCTGCGCACCACGCTGGATCGACCGCCGATCATCGACTCCAGCGTCGGCTCAGGGGCCGGCACACCTTCCCATTGCGCCAGCGACGATTCGAGTTCCTGCCATTCACGCAAGCGCCTTTGCAACAGCTCGTAGATCTGCGCGTCAGTCCGCCCGGCGGCCAGTTGTTTGAGGATGAACCCGCCCGCCTGCTGATCCGTTAGCGCCGGATACACATCCTGCACGCGCGTCACCAGCAACGGATTGACGCCTTCGCCGCGACCGCTGGCGTAATAACCCAGCCCGTGCTGGCGTACCCGCACCGGCGCCTTGAAGCGTTGCTTGTGGCCATGGCGTCTGCTCGCCAGTCGAGCCAGTTCGGCACGGTGTCGGGCCACATACCGGATCAGTGCCCGACGCAGTCCGGCGCTACGCGCAACCTGGGTAAAACCCAGGGCCTGCCGCGACTGATCGGGCAAGGCATGGAGGATTGAGGCAAAAAAGTTGTCGCCGTGACGCGGAACACTGTTGAGCGCTTCGCCGCGCTCGTTGTACGCCTGATAGACCGGCCCGCGCTTGACCAGATACTTGGTTTGGCCGGCACTTTCGTTGCCGACACTGTCAATCAACGGCCCGTCGAGGCTACCTTCGCGCACCTCGAGACGCACCTCGTCCGACCAGCCCGGCAGTCGTTCCAGGGCGCGCAAGGCCAGCCATTGGCTTTCGCTGCCGCCGGAATTTTCCATGTGCAGGCCGGCGACCGCGTGGTTGAAGCGGCGTCGCCGGGCAAATTCACGGGAGATCTCCAGCAGCCGCAACGGCACCCGCTTGCCGCTTTGCAGGCGCGCCAGCTCCTCGGCGTTCGCCTCCAGCAGCACGCGGATTGCCGCCGAACTGCCCAACCCCGGTGTCGCGGCTTGCAGCCTGGCGATTCGCCGGTCGTTCAACGCGGGCTCGTCATAGAGCCTGTCGAACATCGCCGGTTGCCGGGTGCGCAGGTAATCGGCGATCTGTTTGCGCAGTTCCAGCGGCCGCGATTCGACCACACGCGCCGGCTCGGCGCCCAGCAGCCAACGTGTTTGCGGCTCATCCAGCGCGGCCAGAATACGTTCAGGCAATTGGCCGTCGAGCACTTCGGCGCGGGTCACCTGGATCGGTGTATGCGTCTGGCCCTCGATCAAGCCTGATTCTGCGCCGAACAGCCGGCTGGGGCCGGACAGCTGCGCTCCGTCGAAGACTTGCAGAATCTTTCCGCTCGGCCAGCGCGGCATTTGCGTGAGCATTGGCAGCGTCAGCAGATACGAATCATCCAGGGGGGTTCCTCGTTCGACCTGATCGATCAGCCGCCCGACCTGCTGCTCCGCTTCATACAGGCGCAAAGTGTCGGCCAGGGCCAGTGGCGCTGGCTGATGATCGAGGTGCATCTGGCGCAGGGCTTCATCACTGACACCACTGACATCGGCGATTTCGAGCAGTTGCGCATCCGAAAACGCCTCAGTCGAGTGACCGATGCGCCGCAGCAGGGTCAGTCGATCCCAGCTCAACGGTCGCTCCAGGTTGTGGCGCCAGGCCCCCAGTCGATTGTGCTCAAGGATCGGTTGATACGCCGCAGGATCATGCGGGTGGCGGATGCGCCAGCTTTTCAGGGTCTCGTCGTAGTGCGTCTGGTAGACCTTGCCCTGCTGGCGAATGAAGGTCTTGCCGTCGAATCGATACACGCCCTGCGCATCAGGCACGGCACTCGCCGGCAGGACACTATCGCTGACGTAAGCATCAAGGTCAGGCTTCCACAGGCGGACCGAGCCGTCAGGCCGTTCGACCGGCTGCAGATGCTCGATCACGGGCTCGGCGGAGGCCGCCTGGAGTCGGCCTGCGCCCTTGCCGACCGCGCCCATCACGCCAATCAGCGCCAGGTTCTGCGCCACATCGACCAGATGCGCCTTGGCAGCCTGGCGATCACCTTCCGACCATTCGATGGCGCCTTCGAATGATTCATAGAGCAGTTGCCCGGCCATCACGGTCATCATGATTTCGCCCAGTACCGGGACAAACATCGACACCAGGTTCAACGCCATCATGCCGAGCTCGAGCAGATGACTGAGTTTTTCTGCGCGTACCCGGGCGTCGACATCCGCTGTGGGGACGGCGTGGGCCTTCGCATCGGCGATAAATTTGGCCTGGTGCTGCTCATAGAGGTACTGCCACAGATCGGTATTGTCGGCCCAGATCCCGGCCACGCCTTTGCGGGTGGTTGGCAACGGGTCGAGAAACGGGTCAGGCTGCGGCTCGCGCTTGCCGGGGGCTTCGGGTGGCAGCTCCTTGATTCGCGCGATGGTCGACAGTGGCGGTATCAGCTGTGCAACCTTGACCCAGATCGAATGCAACGGGTCACTCGGCGAGTCCGCAGCCTTTTGGGTGAACTGACTGAAATAGTAAGGACGGTCGGCATAGGCCACGAACTGACTGAAAAACTGCTGGTAAGCAGTCGGGCCTGGCGCGGAAGCCGTAGGGTCAGCAGCGGTGAACTTGCCTTTGAACACCTCACGCATCTGCGCCATGGTGTAGCGCTTGAGCGGGTGTTGTGGGTCATGGGGAATGTAGACGATGAACTCGTTGGTGTAGCGGTAGCGCTCGCTGATGCTGAACACCACGCAACCGGTCATCCGCCGCTTCATCAGGCTCAGATCACGAAACCACACGGCCTTGCCGCCGAGTTGCGGATAGATCTGGCCGTCCACCACCGACAGAATCATCCGGTAGTCGGCGGGCTCGATGTCCTGTTTCAGCAGCGCCCATTCAGCGGCGGCACGCAACGCGGTTTTCTGGCTGGCAATGAAGTGCCGGCGCAAGGTGTCGGTTTTCTCGAAAAACGCTTTGATCCTTGCCTGATAACGGGCACCGACGTCCAGCGAACGACACAGCGTCAGAAACTGCCTGACCGTGATGCCGATGTCTACTGCCTGAAACTCGCCCGGGGTTGCCGTCTCGACCACGAAACCGGATCTGGCGTGATAGGCACCTGCTTCACATTCCGAAGCCTCGAAGTTGTGCAATGCCGCTTGCAGCAAGGGCAGCTTCAACACTTCGAACGTGGAAACTTCAACTTCCAGCACCCCGAGTTCGAGGGGCCGTCTGAGACACAGCAAGGTTTTGCCGAGATCGACCGTGACGTTGAACTGATCCTTGAGTGCCTTGCCAAGCAGCGCCTGGGCAAATGCATCGACGCTTTCAAGGCCGGCCATGGTTCTGTCGAGTCGGCTCTGGGCGACAAAGGCCGCCGTGACCCGGTCTTTCAAGGCTTGTTGCTGATCATTCGGGAAATGGTGATAGCCGTGCGCTGGCCGGGTACTGGCCACTTTCATCGCGGCTCGCCGCTCGGGTGAAGCGGCGATCAGCCAATCGGGGATCAGCTGCTCCAGCAGCTTGCCGTGAAGGCTGGCGCTGACCGGCGTGCGGGGCAATGTCGGGGGATGAGTGGACATCCTGTCTCTCCTGAAAAATGGGAGGACAGGACACCATGTCCGCCACGGTGATCTGCGGTACATAGTTATCGTATCGGCATGGACGTGTTACCGGACAAGTCTGGAACCCGCGTGCGACCACGGCACAACCCGCTGGATTGACTATGCTATCGGGACAGCCTTTCGGACGGGGGATTTATGGACGATCCAGTCGACAACAAGCCACCGAGCTTCTGGCAGATGCTGCACAGCGTGATGGCTGCGGCATTCGGCGTGCAAAGCGGGAAGAACCGGGCAAGGGACTTCACCCATGGCAAGCCCAGCCATTTCGTGATCCTGGGGATCGGCTTCACCGCCGTGTTCGCTTTGACGCTGTTTGTCATCGTCAAGCTGGTACTGCATTTCGCCGGGGTCTGACGGGGTTCAGTGCATCAGGATCTGCAGGCTGAACGGGTAGCGATACGACGTGGGGTGGCCCTTGGCCGACAACTTGCGAAAACTCACGCCGTAATCCGGCGCGGCGCCCATGGCCAGCATTTGCTGTGCCTGATGCTTGTCGATCAGTTGCAGCAGCGACAATTGTCGGTCACGCCCGCCATAACGATCCAGATCGACGCCCTGCTCATAATCGTGCAACTCCACCAGCGCCCACCCGCCGAGAGTGAAGTGACCGCCCACCAGCGCGCTCAAGCGCCCGTCGACCACCGCCTGCAACGCCTCGGGTGAGGTATTGACCGCGCTGAACAGCACATCCTTGCCAGGGACTTTGCCGGCTTCGGCAAACGCATGCATGGCGCCGAACGCCATTTCATCATTGGCTGCCCACACCAGCGACACCTTCGGATAACGGCTGACCAGTTGCCGCGCCTGCTCGTAGGCACGCTGCCGGGTCCAGCCGCTGTACACCAGTTGCCGCAGTCGCACCTGCGGATACTCGGCCAAGGCGCGTTGCATGCCCTGCTCGCGCAATTGCGCTGACGGGGTGATCTTCAGGCCGGAAAACGCCAGTACTTCAATCTGTTCGCCCCGCGCCACCGGCGGATGCAGGCGAATCAGTTCCTTCATCATCAGGTAGCCGCCCTCCTCGTCATTCGGCACCAGGCTGCCGATGCGATCGGCACGCTCGCCGATCAGCGCCTGCTGATCGGGGGTGAGCACCGCGTTGACCATGAACAGCTTGACCCCGCTGCCCTCCGCCATACGCAGGATCTGCGGCGCCACGTACTGCTCGTTGACGAATACCAGATAGTCGGGACGATTCGGTCCCTGCAGGGCAACTCTGGCCTGAGCCAGGGTGAATTCCGGCTGGCGCTGGGAATAGAGAATCTGCAAATCGACGCCCAGGTCGCGGGCGGCCGCTTGCATGAATTGCGAGTAGCTGACCCAGAAGGCTTCCTGAGTTGACCCAGGATTGAGGAACAGCACCGACTCGGCCCGGGCCGCAGAACCGAAAACCGCACCGAACAGCAGAAGGCTGAGGTGGAAAAACTTCAACATGAATGATCCGGGCCCAAGGAAAAATGGCCGCGCATTATAGCCCTCGAACCAGCGACTATTGACGCCTGATCCCGTTTTTTGTCCGACAATCGTCGGAAGCGGACCCGGATCGGTCGTTTACTGATGACTGACCCAGAATACCGCCGTCCCTACTACCAGAATAATCAGGAACAGAATGGCCCATGCATCGACACTGCTATCGCTTTTTCTTGCCTTGGTCGGATTGCTCATTGCATCGCCTCTTGTCGGTTTTATCGGTGATTGCAGAAAGACTCGATCACAGTTAAGACGATGATTGTCCCCGCGACAAATGTGGGTTAATCAACAACTATTCTCGTTAGGCGATTTGGTTCTTTACATATACTCAAACATCACTTTTGCGCATAACTGCAAACGGGTATATTGCCCCGGCTCCGTTAGGGAGTGCGCGGCCGTGCGCGCGTAATTGCCGAGGCACCATCGGACTCCAGCAAGCGAAAACGCAGCGTTTTCCGAGTAGCCCAAAGCCTGAGAACAGGACTTATATGTACGTATACGACGAGTACGATCAGCGGATCATCGAGGACCGCGTCAAGCAGTTCCGTGATCAGACCCGACGCTATCTGGCAGGCGAGCTGAGCGAAGAAGAATTCCGCCCCCTGCGCCTGCAAAATGGCCTCTACATCCAGCGTTTTGCGCCGATGTTGCGCGTGGCGGTGCCTTACGGCCAACTGACTTCCCGTCAGACGCGCATGATGGCCAAGATTGCCCGTGACTACGACAAGGGCTACGCCCACATCAGTACCCGGCAGAACGTGCAGTTCAACTGGCCGGCGGTGGAAGACATCCCGGACATCCTCGCGGAACTGGCCACCGTGCAGATGCACGCGATCCAGACCAGCGGCAACTGCCTGCGCAACGTCACCACCGACCAGTTCGCCGGTGTCGCTGCCGATGAAGTGATCGACCCACGCCCATGGTGCGAAATCGTCCGTCAGTGGACTACATTCCACCCGGAATTCGCCTACCTGCCGCGCAAGTTCAAGATCGCCGTCAACGGTTCGACCGCTGACCGTGCGGCCATCGAAGTCCACGACATCGGCCTGGAGCCGGTCCACAACGCCGCCGGCGAGCTGGGCTTCCGTGTGCTGGTCGGCGGTGGCCTGGGCCGTACCCCGGTGGTCGGCGCCTTCATCAACGAATTCCTGCCATGGCAGGACCTGTTGAGCTACCTCGACGCCATCCTGCGGGTGTACAACCGTTATGGCCGTCGCGACAACAAATACAAGGCGCGGATCAAGATCCTCGTCAAGGCGCTGACCCCTGAAGTGTTCGCGCAGAAAGTCGATGCCGAAATGGAACACTTGCGCGGCGGCCAGACCACACTGACCGAAGCCGAACTGCATCGCGTCGCCAAACACTTCGTTGATCCGGACTACAAGGCGCTGGAGAACCAGACTGCCGCCCTGGCCGAACTCGACAAAGAGCATCCGGGTTTCGCCCGCTGGCGTTCGCGCAACACCCTGGCGCACAAAAAGCCGGGCTATGTGGCCGTGACCCTGTCGCTGAAGCCGACCGGCGTTGCGCCGGGCGACATCACCGACAAGCAGCTCGATGCCGTCGCCGATCTGGCCGAGCGCTACAGCTTCGGTCAACTGCGCACGTCCCACGAGCAGAACATCATTCTCGCCGACGTCGAGCAGAGCCAGTTGTTCACCCTCTGGGGCGAGCTGCGTGAAGGTGGTTTCGCCACGCCGAACATCGGCCTGCTGACCGACATCATCTGCTGCCCGGGCGGTGATTTCTGCTCGCTGGCCAACGCCAAGTCGATCCCGATCGCCGAATCGATCCAGCGCCGTTTCGACGACCTGGACTATCTGTTCGACATCGGTGAGCTGGACCTGAACATCTCTGGTTGCATGAATGCCTGCGGTCACCACCACGTCGGCCACATCGGCATCCTCGGGGTGGACAAGAAAGGTGAAGAGTTCTACCAGGTGTCCCTCGGCGGCAGCGCCAGCCGTGACGCCAGCCTGGGCAAGATCCTCGGCCCGTCCTTCGCCCAGGACGACATGCCGGACGTGATCTCGAAGCTGATCGACGTGTACGTTGAACAACGTACCGAAGACGAGCGCTTCATCGACACCTACCAGCGTATTGGCATCGACCTCTTCAAGGAACGCGTCTATGCAGCGAATCATTAAGAACAACGAGGTGGTCGACGAAACCTGGCACTTGCTGCCCAAGGACGCGACCCTCGACGGTATCTCCAACTGCGACGACCTGATCGTGCCGCTGGCCCTGTGGCGCGATCATGCTCACGCGCTCAAGGCCCGCGACGGCGGGCTGGGTGTATGGCTGGACGCCGATGAAGAAGCCGAGGAAATCGGTGACGACGTCGCGCAGTTCCAGGTCATCGCGCTGAACTTCCCGGCCTTCACCGATGGCCGCAACTACTCCAACGCCCGCCTGCTGCGCGACCGCTATGGTTTCAAAGGTGAACTGCGGGCGATTGGCGATGTGCTGCGCGATCAGCTGTTCTACATGCACCGTTGCGGTTTCGATGCGTTTGCCCTGCGCGCCGACAAGGACCCGTACGAGGCACTGGAAAGCCTGAAAGACTTCTCGGTGACCTACCAGGCCGCCACTGACGAACCGCTGCCGCTGTTCCGTCGCCGCTGACTCGAATACGCCTTGAGCACCTGCTCAAGGCGTACTTCCCTCCTCTTCTGTATCCGAACTGGCCAGCTCATTGGCCGGATGGCGCGCGAGTGCCTGATCGGTGAGCTGGCGAATCAGCGCCTGACGTTCATTTCTGAAATTGTCGTGAATCGCGTTCATCTGCACCGCTGCCTGATCGCGCGTCAGCTCCGCCTGCTCCTCCAGGCGCGCTAATGCCTGCGAAGTTCGGACATAGACAAGGGCGAAAGCGTCGGGGTAGGCCGATTCGAGAAACTCGACCCAGAATCGCTGGCCGATACACCAGTCGGGAAACGCCGAAGAGCCTTCAATACGCATCACGGCCTGATTGGCCTGATCCAGTTCTACCTGCGAGACCTCGACATTCAACGGGCTGCTCATCGCCCTTGGCTGCCCAGGCAAATTCAGACGTTCCGCCAGCCCCACCCGATAGGCCAGACTGAATTCGAGCGCATGCTCGTAGACACTCGGTTGGGCGCGGGCGTTGATCTCTGCCAAGGTGCGCTCTTCCAGCGTTTGCAGGCGAAACAAGCCTCTGAGCAAATGCGTCAATTGCCGCTCCAGCGGCGCGCCATCGATCCCGGCCGCGACCGTGGCTCGGTAACACAGAACCTGGACTTCCATCTCACTGAACACCGCGGAATAACCATCGACGCTGGTGGCGACGCGCGCCGTGCGGAACAATTCGCTGCGCAACCGCGTGTCTTCAGCGGCCGCCTCGACCACATTCCACACACGCTGGCTGAAATACGGGTACAACCGGGTGTAATCGGCCGTGTGGATCAATTGTGAAAGTACATTGAAGAAATCCCGCGAGCCGGGCGCTGCCCTTACCGCCTCCCAGGTAACGCTGCGCGGTATCGCTTCGACGGCAGGCCTGCCGGTCAGCCAGCGCGCACTCTGACCTTCATACGACACGCTGGGTAGCGGCTGATGTCGATAGACCCGGGCCATTACACCGAAACTGACGCTGTTCGCCTGCTGATACGTCGCAATCTGTCGCAAAGAGTCAGGCGACAAGGGGTTACCCATCAGGCGAACGGCGCGGGTGACCACCAACGGAGCCCTGAGTACCGCCTCCGGCACCGTGCTTATCTGGTTATCGCGCAGATCGATCAGTTGCGGTCGTTTCAAACCGGTGGTTCCCTCGGGCCAATGATCGATTGCGCAACCGCGCAAGCGCAGTATTTCCAGATCCGGCAGCGAGCTGACATCCGGGGCATGCGCAAGGTCTGCATTGAAGTCCAGACTCAGCACCCGCAGCTTTTTCAATCGCGCCAGTGACGGCTCCGATGCAGAAGATAGACGAATATGGTTCTCGCTCAGATCCAGATGCGTCAGCCAGGGCATGCGCTCCAATGCCATCGGTAACTGGGTCAATTGGTTCCCCCTCAGGGAAAGGCTGCGCAAATTTCTGAAATGACGCAAAAACGCCGTCAGTCCCTGCGGCGTAATGCCTTCCATGACCAGATGCGTGACATGGCTGAAGTCCCCGACCAGCAGTGGCAACTCTCCCAAAGGCTCCGGAGCGAAGCTCAAGGTGTCGGGTGGCGCGTCGCCCGAGGCCCCTGGCTCTCTGCGCCAGCAGCGGATGATCGCGCGCATGGCACGGGCCTTCGCTGACTGTGGAACGTCAACCAATGAGCCATCGATCCCCTTGTACTGTGTTTGCCGCGTCACCCAACGATTCAAGACTTCGCGAATACCGAGAAACTCCAGCCGCAGCAATTCCAGCTTCATCAGCACCAGAATCTCATTGCGGCCCAAAACGTTGAGTAGCGCATGGATCTGCGCAGGGGAATGGGCCGGGTAGAGTTCCTGAATACGGCGCACCATCACTGAAACGCTCACACCTGAGTTCGCCCAGGGCCCTGCCGGTGGCCGTTCAGCCAGGGCCATGGGCGAATAATCGCCGGGACGGCCGCCCATGGTTCTGGCAAACGTTGTTCGCCGTTTCATGGCAAGTTCGGTGATTTTCTCCCGCAGCCCGCTCGCCCCGGTCTCGAGCGACAGGCCCAACGCGACCTTGCGTTGCGCCGACAACCCATGCCAAAGGGCCTGGAAATAATGCTCGCGGGTGCGCCCGGAAAATGACTTCAGCGCAGCATCATTACCCTGCTGAACGCTGATGCGGTCCGCCAACACATTGATGACCACCCGCTCACTGGATGAGCTTGACGCCGTCGTCGCAACACTGTCATGGCTGCCCGACCACTCCTGTATCTCGATCGCTGAAGCCCCTGACCAACCCGGCAAATGCTCAAGGGCATCGAGCACCAGACGATTGGTACTGTGGCCACCGCCACTATCCAGGTACAGGCCTTCATAGGCTCGACACACAGCAATTGCCTGTTGATAGCGGCGTACCTCCTGCGCCAGCCGCAATGGTACGCGGGCAGCGTCCAGCTCTTGCGCTTCGCCATCCAGGGCACTGCCCGCCAACTCCTCGGCAACACTGGCAGGCAGATCGGCAAAGGTCTTCATCAGCAACGCCACCCGACCATTGCTCGGCGCTTCGCGGCGTCGATAGATTCGCTGGAACAACGGCTCCCGTCGACCTTGTGCCTGCTGGCCGATGATTTGCACCAGCTTGCGTGTCTGAACCGCCGAATCCTGGCTCGTCAAGCCGAGCAAGTTCTTGCGCCGCTGGCTGCCGAGTACAGCCAGCAGAGAACGGTACAGTTTCCCCCGATGCACATCCTGCTGAGTTATCTTCAGGATCGTAGTGGCGGTGGGTGCGCCATAACGATTGATTGGCGTGCCCACTGCATCGACGACACTGATGGCGCAGTCTGCCGGCCAACTGGCCGATGTCGTCAGCAGGTGCAATTGCAGGTCAGCATCCGCCATGGGGGCCGACAACGGAATCTGCAGTTGCTCGATAAACTCCGTCACCGCTGCATCGGCGCGAAATCTCCACACCGTGTCGAGCAGCAAGGCCGGCGGATGACCGCGATCTACATGGATCTGACGCAACACGCTGTCTTCGATACCGCAGACAGCCAGAGCCTGCAGCGCACTGGCATCCGACAGCTCCTCGCGGGGATGGCCGAAGCGGCGCAGCAGCTTCAATCGATCCCAGTCCTGAACCAGCTCGCTGTCATGACGCCAGGCACCCCGATCATTGGTTTCGAGCAGCGGTGCATAGCGGCTCGCCGATTCCGGCGGCGCCTGCACTTCCCACAGCCCGGTCTGAGGCTCGGGGCGCACTGCATAGTGCAGGTCATCGAGCGTCAGGTACGCCTGGCCATCGACCCAACGCAAGCCGCGGCCATCGCGACGTACTCCGGCAGGCAAGGCCCGACGCTGTTGATACACGTGCAGGTCAGGCTTCCAAAGGCGAGACTGCCCTGAAGCCAGTTTGACCATGCGCAAGCGCTCGATAAAAGCCGATGACCTGACGACTTTGAACGCTGTGCCTACCGCCCTGGTACTCGCAGCGAAAGCCGCCATCAGGATCATGTTTTCGACGACATCGAAAAAGTAATCCGTCGCCTGCTCCTGCTCGCCTCTGGACCAACTGGCAATCCCTTCATAGACCTGTGAGAGCAACTGCACCGCAGTGACCGCCAATAACGCCTCTCCTACTACAGGTATGAACGATACGGCGACCAACAGCAGGTCGACCCCGATTGCCTTATAGGTGTCCAGTCGGGCCAGCCGGGTTTTCTCGTCTTCATCGTCCGTTGGCACCACTACGAGCCGAGCGTCTGCCATGGTCTGTTCGGCGTGCTGGCGATACATCAGGGTGAACGGGTCGCCCGCAAAATCGATGCCGGACAACGTCACGTAGAACGAGGCACGAGGCAGGATTGAATGACTGTGCGGATACAAACGCCCATCGAGTTCGGTCACCCACGCTGCGCGCTCACTGATCTTGATGAAGCGCATGAAGAATTGGCGAAACGCTGCGCCTTTCAACCGCTGGCTCAACTGTTTCTCGAAATCGCTGAAGGATGAATACTCCTTGAGCGGGTGCAACGGATCACCTGGCAGGTAAACAACGCAACGGTAGTCGTTGTCGGCGAGCTCACTCACCGGGCCGATAAACAGCACACCGTTAAGTGTGACACCAAGCATCCGCAAGGCCTGATAACCCAGGGTGTTGTTGCCCAGTTTGATCGTGTCCCGGTTATCCTTGACTGCCAGCAACATCTCATGCACTTCGACACTGATGTGTTTCTTCAGCAATGCGACGTGCCGATCCACCTCGAAGCGACACCGCAAGTTCGCAGTAAACTTGCTGCGCAACGGATTGGCCTCGGCATCCACATTGAAGACCGCACGAAGATGAGTCTGATATTGCTGGCCCAAGTCCAGGGTTCGACACAACAGCGCAAATTCATGGGGCTGGATCGATAATATATGCGCTTCTCGACCGGTTACTTTCTCGGGAATATAGATCAAGGAGGTATCGTTATAATTTGTGGCCTGAGTCTCACGGAGTTCGAAGTTTTCGCAGGCAGCCGTGAGCAGATCCCGATCGACTGGCAACACCAGTTTCCTGCGCAAGCCCAACAGACTGGAGGTGGAGCGCACATGCTGAAAAATCACCCCGCTGATATCCAGCGACTTGCCGAGCTTTTGCGACATGGCGCTGGTCAGTAACGGCGCGCAAAATGCTTCGGGCGACTTGAGCGTCTTCAGAAACGGGTCCATTTCACTCTGGGCGCGATGGCTGGCCATCATGCTTTGATAAAGTATTTGACGCAGTTCATCCGATGCCGACAGCAGCCAGCCGGGAGCATTGTTCTTGATTAACTCAAAGAACATGCCTTTTTGTTCGGGTGTTAATACAGGCGCGACAGCCTGTACAGGTAAGGAAGACATACTGAATATCTCGAAAACTGAAAGTAGCAACAGCTTATCGAGCAGGCCTTTTTATAAAAGCGCGAATTGCCGATGAAAAACTTCAAGTTCGAATCAACTATTCAAACTCAAACTATACATATATACCGCCACCCTAAAAAAACCCCTCTCACCGTTACAGTGAAAGGGGTTTTTTGTTGGCTTTTTCTTACCAGAAGCGTTGCTGGGTCAAGCGGCTCCACCAGCTCAGCAGCACACGATCCACTGAACCGCTGGCAGCCATGCCGATGCGCTCCTGCAGGCTTTTGCGCTCGGCGTAATGCAGGTGATAAACCTCGGCTTTCTTCGCCCGGTCTGCCAGGTATTCATCGCTGGTCTTGAGTTCGTCGACCAGTTGTTTGTCCAGCGCTGCAACACCAAGCCAGACCTCACCGGTGGCCACTTCGTCGATGGCCAGTTGCGGGCGATAACGGGAAACGAAGTTCTTGAACAGCTGATGGGTGATGTCCAGGTCTTCCTGGAACTTCTCCCGGCCCTTTTCGGTGTTTTCGCCGAACACGGTCAGGGTGCGCTTGTACTCACCGGCGGTCAGCACTTCAAAATCGATGTCGTGCTTTTTCAGCAGACGGTTGACGTTGGGCAACTGCGCCACCACACCAATCGAGCCGAGAATCGCGAACGGCGCGCTGATGATCTTCTCGCCAATGCACGCCATCATGTAACCGCCGCTGGCCGCGACCTTGTCGATACACACGGTCAACGGCACGCCGGCTTCGCGAATACGTGCCAGTTGCGAAGACGCCAGACCGTAGCTGTGCACCATGCCGCCGCCGCTTTCCAGACGCAGTACCACTTCGTCCTTGGGCGTGGCGAGGGTCAGCAGTGCGGTGATTTCGTGACGCAGGCTCTCGGTGGCCGAGGCCTTGATGTCACCGTCGAAATCGAGCACGAACACCCGGGATTTGCTCTCTGGTTTGTTCTTCTGCTTCTTCTCGGATTTTTCCGATTTGGCCTGGCCCTTGCGCAACGCCTTGAGCTGATCCTTGTCGAGCAGGGTCTGCTCCAGACGTTCACGCAAGCCTTTATAGAAATCGTTGAGCTTGCTGACCTGCAACTGCCCCGCCGACTTGCGCCGGCCCTTGCTGCGCAATGCAGCAAAACTGGCGAGCACCACCAGGATGGCGACCACCAGCGTTACGGTCTTGGCCAGGAAGCTGGCGTATTCGGTGAAAAACTCCACAGAGACTCCTTAAAACAATGCGCGGATGCAAAACACGCGCGGGATGGTTCCAGCATACCCATGCGCCGCCTCGTCGGCCAGCCGTGAAACCTCTGGCAACAGGCCTGTAACGAGCATTTCAAACAAGCGTATGTTTTTTCATTGACAGCACTCTTTCATCCTCATAACCTCGCCAAACCTTCAACGTACCGGGATGACGCGGACGTGGGCAGCATCTATCTGATTCGACATGGCCAGGCCTCCTTTGGTGCAGACTACTATGACGTCCTGTCGCCCATCGGTGTGCGCCAGGCAGAAGTCCTCGGACAGCACCTCGCCGAGCTGGGAATCCGCTTTGATCGCTGCCTGGCCGGCGACCTGCGGCGTCAGCAACACACGGCCAGCAGTGCGCTGGAGCAATTCAGCGCCAAGGGCCTGTCGGTACCGACGCTGGAGACCGACTCCGCGTTCAACGAGTTCGATGCCGACGCGATCATCCGCGCCCTGATCCCGGCCATGCTCGAGGACGAGCCGGAAGCCATCGACATCCTGCGTAACGCTGCGCAGAACCGCGCCGAATTCCAGCGCATCTTCGCCCTGGTCATCGAGCGCTGGCTGGCTGGCACCTACGACACACCCGGGCTGGAAAGCTGGCTGGGTTTCGTCGAGAGGGTACAGGCCGGACTGCACCGGATCCTCGAACAGGCCGACGGCAACCAGAAAATCGCCGTGTTCACCTCCGGCGGCACCATCACCGCCCTGCTCCACCTGATTACCCAGATGCCTGCCCGGCAGGCCTTTGAACTGAATTGGCAAATCGTCAACACCTCGCTCAACCAGCTGAAGTTCCGCGGTCGCGAGGTGGCTTTGGCTTCCTTCAACAGTCACGCACATCTGCAACTGCTGAAGGCTCCGGAACTCATCACTTTCCGCTGAGTCCGGATAATTGTGACCCTTGCTGTAATCAACCAGCGCTTATTACCCAAGAAAGGATCGAACCATGACCTCCGTAGCTGATGCCGTACAAGCAATGAAAGCCAAGTTCAACCCAGCCGCTGCTGCCGGTCTGGATCTGGTCTTCGGTTTCCGCATCGACGACACCAAAAACTTCTCGCTGATCGTCAAGGACAGCACCTGCGAGCTGAAAGAAGGCGAGAACCCGGACGCTCAGGTCACTCTGGTGATGGACGGCGAAACCCTGGAAGGCATCGTCGATGGTTCGACCGACGGCATGCAAGCGTTCATGGGTGGCAAACTGCGCGCTGAAGGCGACATGATGCTGGCGATGAAACTGTCCGAGCTGTTCCCGTCGTAAGACGTCGTTCGGTTTGAAGAAAATCCCGCCCTGGTGGCGGGATTTTTGCGTCTGGCTCCCGGGTTTCGTCATAAACAGGCCATAGGTGGGAGGGGGCTTGCTCCCGAAGACGTCGGATCAGCCACAAGTTTTGCCGCCTGTCACGCCGCTTTCGGGAGCAAGCCCCCTCCCACATTGGTCACGTGGCGCACCATAAACCGTGGCATGCACCTTCTACTACGTTGGAGCTGTCATCAACCAGCAAATGATGCCGCCAACAGCTCCTGCGTATACGGATGCTGCGCATCGCTGAATAGCGCACGGGTCTCGCCACGCTCCAACACTTCGCCATCCTTCATCACAATCAGGTCATGGGCCAACGCCCGTACCACCGCCAGGTCATGACTGATGAACAGGTAAGTCAGCCCGTGCTCTTCCTGCAGCCGCCGCAATAAAGCAACGATCTGCTTCTGCACCGTGCGATCCAGTGCCGAGGTCGGCTCATCGAGCAGAATCAAATCAGGCTTGAGCACCAGCGCCCGAGCGATGGCAATCCGTTGCCGCTGGCCACCGGAAAACTCGTGTGGATAGCGATGTCGGGTCGCCGGATCGAGACCGACTTCGCGCAGCACATCGATCACCGCCTGCTCACGCTCGGCAGCATTCAAGTCGCTGTGTACCTGCAAGCCCTCGGCAATGATCTGCTCCACACACAAGCGCGGGCTGAGACTGCCGAACGGGTCCTGAAACACCACTTGCAGGCGTTTGCGTAGCGGCCGCAGTTGCTTGCCACTCAGCTGCTCCAGCGCCTCACCGGCAAAGCGAATGCTGCCCTCGGCGTCGATCAGGCGCAAAATCGCCTGGCCCAAGGTCGACTTGCCCGACCCCGACTCGCCGACAATCCCCAGCGTTTTGCCGCGCTGCAGGTTCAGATCAATGCCCTTGACCGCCTGCAGCCAAGTCTTCGGCCGCAGCCAACCGCCGCCCAGGCGAAAACGCACATGCAGATCGCGCACCTGCAACAAATCCTGCGCCACATCCCGGCACAGCGCTTCGCCCCCCGGCTCGGCGTTGAGCAATTCGATGCTGTACGGATGCTGCGGCGCACGGAACAGCTGCTCGCACGACGCCTGCTCGACGATCCGCCCACTGCGCATCACCGCCACCCGCTGCGCAATGGTGCGCACCAGATTCAGGTCATGACTGATGATCAGCAGCGCCATGCCCAGGCGCTGTTGCAGCTCTTTAAGCAGCAACAGAATCCTGCGCTGCACCGTCACGTCCAGCGCAGTGGTTGGTTCGTCTGCGATCAACAATTGCGGCTCGCAGGCCAGCGCCATGGCGATCATCACCCGCTGGCGTTGACCTCCGGAGAGTTGATGCGGATAGGCCTTGAGCCGTTCGCGGGGCTTTTGAATCCCCACCAGTTCGAGCAATTCGAGAATGCGCTCACGGGCTTGCGCGCCCGCCAGGCCTTTGTGCAGCGCCAGGCTCTCGCCGAGTTGCCGTTCGATGGTGTGCAGCGGATTCAGCGAGCTCATCGGCTCCTGAAAAATCATCGCGATACGGTTGCCCCGTAACTGACGCAGATAGCGCTCATGCACGCCGAGCAGCTCCTCCCCGGCATAACGAATGCTGCCGTCGATCCGCGTGATGTTCGGGTCAAGCAATTGCAGGATGCTGTGAGCGGTCACCGATTTGCCCGAGCCAGACTCCCCGACCAGCGCCAGGCATTCGCCCGGACGAATATCGAGGTCGATGCCATGCACCACAGGCTGGCCGTTGAATGCCACACGCAGGTCGCGGATTTCAATCAGGTTATCGCTCATCTCAAGCCCTCGGATCATAAGCATCTCGGCAGGCCTCACCGATGAACACCAGTAGAGAAAGAATCAGCGCCAAGGCAAAAAACGCCGTCAGCCCCAACCACGGCGCTTGCAGATTGCTCTTGCCCTGGCCAATCAATTCGCCCAGCGAGGCGCTGCCGGCGGGCATGCCGAAACCGAGAAAATCCAGCGCCGACAAGGTCGCGATCGCTCCGGTAAGAATGAACGGCAAATAGGTCAGGGTCGCACTCATGGCGTTGGGCAAGATGTGACGGCTGATCACCTGCGCATCGCCAACCCCCAGCGCCCGCGCGGCTTTCACGTATTCCAGACCGCGGCTGCGCAGGAACTCGGCGCGCACCACATCGACCAGACTCAGCCAGGAAAACAGCGCCATGATCCCCAACAGCCACCAGAAATTCGGCTCGACGAACCCGGACAGGATGATCAGCAGATACAACACCGGCAGCCCCGACCACACCTCCAGCAATCGCTGCCCGAGCAGATCGACCCAACCGCCGTAATAGCCTTGCAAGGCCCCGGCAGCAATGCCGATCAGCGCACTGGCGGCGGTCAGCGCCAAGGCAAACAGCAGTGACACCCGCGTACCGAAGATCACCCGCGCCAGCACATCCCGCGCCTGATCGTCGGTGCCCAGCCAGTTCTCGCCGCTCGGTGGACTCGGTGCCGGTTCAGTCAGGTCGTAATTCACCGTATCGAAACCGAACGGGATCGGCGCAAACCACATCCGCCCGCCCTGCCCCTCGATCAGTTGCCGCACCTGCGCGCTGCGATAGTCCGGCTGGAACGGCAGTTCGCCGGCGAAATCCTGCTCGGTGTAGCGCTTGAACGCCGGGAAATACCATTGGCCCTGATACTCGACCAGCAGCGGCTTGTCATTGGCGATCAATTCGCCGCCCAGGCTCAGGCCGAACAACAGTAAAAACAGCCACAACGACCACCAGCCACGTCGATGTGCCTTGAACCGCGCCCAACGGCGCTGTCCTATGGGAGATAAGGGCAGCATCAGGCAGTCCTCGCGGTGAAGTCGATGCGCGGGTCGACCAGCGTGTAGCACAGGTCGCCGAGCAGTTTTATCAGCAGGCCGAACAGGGTGAAGATGAACAGCGAACCGAACACCACCGGGTAATCGCGGGACACCGCCGCTTCGTAACTCAGGCGACCGAGGCCATCCAGCGAGAAGATCACTTCGATCAGCAGCGAGCCGCCGAAAAATACCGTCACCAGTGCCTGAGGCAGGCCGGCCACCACCAGCAGCATCGCGTTGCGAAACACATGGCCGTACAGCACCTGACGTTCACTCAGGCCCTTGGCCCGCGCCGTCACCACGTACAAGCGCGAGATCTCGTTGAGAAAACTGTTCTTGGTGAGGATGGTCAGCGTGGCGAATCCGCCGATGACCAGCGCCGTCACCGGCAGCACCAGATGCCAGAAGTAATCGGCCACTTTGCCCCACGGTGACAGCTCCGCGAAGTTGTCCGAGACCAGCCCGCGCACCGGAAACCAGTCCAGCGCGGTGCCGCCGGCGAACACGATGATCAGCAGCAGTGCGAACAGAAAACCCGGCATCGCGTAGCCGATGATGACCGCCACGCTGCTCCAGACATCGAACGCCGAACCGTTGTGCACGGCCTTGCGGATGCCCAGCGGAATCGACACCAGGTAAGTGATCAACGTGGCCCACAAGCCCAGTGACAAGGTCACCGGTAGCTTCTGCCAGATCAGCTCGGTGACGCTGGCGCCACGGAAAAAGCTCTGGCCGAAATCCAGTTGCGCGTAGCTCTTGAGCATCAGCCACAGGCGCTCACCGGCCGGTTTATCGAAGCCGTACTGACGCTCGATATCGGCCACCAGTTTCGGGTCGAGACCCCGGGTGGCGCGGGATTCGCCACCGATGGTTTCGACATGACCACCGCCCACCGCCGCGCCGACACCAATGCCCTGCAACCGGGCAATCGCCTGTTCCACCGGGCCACCCGGCGCGGCCTGCACGATGACGAAGTTGACCAGCAGAATGGCGAGCAACGTCGGCACGATCAGCAGCAGACGTCGCAGGCTATAACCCCACATGGGCGTACTCCTTTTGCTGTTGCTGCATCTGCGTGGCGGTCAGCGCGGTCGGGCTGATTTCCCACCAGGTATCGAGTCCGGCGTCATACAACGGCGCCGTCGCCGGACGACCAAAACGGTTCCACCACACCGTGGAAATTCCCGGTGGGTAGTAATTGGGAATCCAGTAATAGCCCCACTGCAACACCCGATCCAGGGCATGGGCATGGCGCAGCAGACTTTCGCGGTTGTCGGCCTGCACCAGCCCTTCGAGCAAGGCATCGACCGCAGGATCGCGCAGCACCATGTAGTTGTTCGAGCCGGGATCGTCGGCACCGTCGGAACCGAAGTAATTGAACATCTCGCGTCCCGGCGCCGGACTGACGGGGTAACCGACGACGATCATGTCGTAATCGCGGTTGCGCACGCGGTTGGTGTATTGCGCGGTGTCGACCTGACGAATATCGAAGCCGATGCCGATCTGCGCCAGGTTGCGCTTGAACGGCAGCAGCAGCCGTTCAAAACCCTTCTGACCGTTGAGAAAAGTGAACTGCAGCGGCTCGCCATTGGCATTCACCAACTGATCACCACGGGGTTTCCAGCCGGCGGCTTCCAGCAGCTTCAACGCTTGCAACTGCTCGGCGCGGATGTTGCCGCTGCCGTCGGTTTTCGGCGCTTCGAAGACCTCGGTGAACACCTCGTCGGGGATCTTGCCGCGCCATGGTTCGAGAATTTTCAGTTCCTCGGCATCCGGTAACTCGGTGGCCGACAACGCACTGTGCGAGAAGTAACTGCGCTGGCGCAGGTACATGCTGCGCATCATTTGCCGATTGCTCCATTCGAAATCCCAGAGCATGGCGATCGCCTGCCGCACCCGGCGATCCTGAAACATGGTTTTTTGCAGGTTGAACACGAAACCCTGCGAACCTTGCGCAGCACCCGGCGCCAGATGTTCGCGAAGCAATTTGCCCTGTTCCAGCGCCGCCCCGGCATAGCCGATGGTGTAACTGGTCGCGGAAAACTCGCGGTTGTAATCGAAGCCACCGGCCTTGAGCACTTGCCGGGAAACATCGGTGTCGGCGAAGAACTCCACGCTCAAGTGATCGAAGTTATACAGGCCGCGAGTGATCGGCAGGTCCTTGGCCCACCAGTCGGTAACACGCTGAAATTTCACGCTGCGCCCGGCATCCACCGCGCTGATCCGGTACGGGCCACTGCCCGGCGGGATTTCGAAACCGGCGCCCTCGGCGAAATTGCGCGTACGCCACCAATGTTCGGGCAGCACCGGCAGCGTCGCCAGATCCAGTGGCAAGGTGCGGCTGTCGTTGTTCTTGAAATTGAAGCGCACTTGCGTTGGCGACTCCACCACGACGTCGGCGACGTCACGAAACTGCTGGCGATATTTGAGGCTGCCCTGAGTGGTGAACAGCTCGAAGGTGTAACGCACGTCTTCGGCAGTGATTGGCGTGCCGTCGTCGAACCGGGCCTTGGGATTGAGGTAGAAGCGCAGCCAGCGACGATCCGCATCCAGTTCCATCTGCTGCGCCACCAGGCCGTAGACGCTATAGGGTTCGTCCTTGCTGCGATAGGCCAGCGGCGCGTAGAGCCAGCCATCGATGTCGGCGACACCGGTGCCTTTGTCGATGTACGGAATCAGGTGATCGAACGGGCCGCTTTCCAGTGAGGAGCGGCGCAGTGTCCCGCCCTTGGGGGCGTTGGGGTTGGCGTAGGCCAGGTGTTGAAAGTCCGGGGCGTATTTGGGGGCTTCGCCGTAGACCGTTAACGCGGGTTGCGGGGCGGCCCAACTGAATGGGCTTAGCAGCGCAAAAGCGCTGAACAGAATGAGCCTGGATAGCATTGGCAGATCCTTTCACAAGGTGTTGCTACTGGCCTCTTCGCGAGCAAGCCCGCTCCCACAAGGAAGTTGTGCTCACCGCAGATTCCCCACGGGAACGGGCTTGCTCGCGAAGAGGCCAGTACAGTCACCAAACCTTCTGCCTACCTGTGATGTGCAACAGGCCGGCAATTTTTATAGAGCAGGCTTAGATCAATAAGTGACTAAAACCCGCCGCCTCTGGGCATTCTCAGAACTTGTAATTGACCCGCGTGTACAACGTCCGCCCGAACGGGTCGCCGTATTTCGGGTCGTAGCCGCTCTGGAAGGTGTAGGTCTGGTTGCTGAACGGTGGCTCGCGGTCGAACAGGTTCTTCGCGCCGAGGGTCACGCTGAGGGTTTTACGCCAGGTGTAGGTGCCGGCCAGATCCCAGACGTTGTACGAACCAACGTAATCGTGGGTCTCGCGGTCGGAGTCGTGGTAACCGCTGGTGTAGCGGTTGGTCAGGGCGATACCGTAGGGGCCGTAATTCCAGCTGCCGGTCAGGCTGTGGCGCCAGCGGGCCACGGCACCGGCCGAGGAAAAGTCGCCGCCGCGGAAATCGCCGAGCTTGTCGATGTAGTCGCCCTTGAGCTGCTGCTGGTACTCGTACCGACTGACATAGGTGCCCTGCAGGCCGATCCCGAAGTTGCCGTACGGAGTGCTCGGCAAACGGTAGTCGAAGCTGACGTCGACGCCATTGGTCTTGATCTTGCCGAGGTTGGCCAGGCCGGTAACGATGTGATCTATGGAGCCGTCCGGCTTGCGCACCAGACGATCCGGATACAGCTCCGGGTTTTCGAACACCGCCGATTCGGGGAATTCGGCGATCTGGTTGGCGATGTTGATCCACCAGAAATCCAGCCCGGTGGTCAGACGTTCGAACGGCTGATAGACGAAACCGAGGGTGACGTTGCGCGCGGTTTCCGGACTGAGGTCCGTATTGCCACCGGTGCGGCTGTAGAACTGCTGAGCGCAGTCGCGGTTGGCGATCCCGCCGTTGCTCGGGTTGCCACCGGCACACAGTCGCGGGTCGTTGTAATTGGCGACGGTGAACGTCGTGAAGTTGGGGTTGTACAACTCGTACAGTGACGGTGCGCGAAAACCTTCACTGTAGGCGCCGCGCACCACCAGTTCCTTGAACGGCTGGAAGCGGAACGAGTACTTCGGGTTGGTGGTGCTGCCGAAGTCGCTGTACTTGTCGTGGCGCACGGCGGCGGACAATTCGAGGCTGTCGAGCACCGGCACGTTGACCTCGGCGTACTGCGCCGAGACGCTGCGATCACCGGCGACACTGGCATTGGGGTCGACACCCAGGCTCTGCACGTCGGCGGCGAACTGGGCGAAGTCCTGATGGAAATCTTCCTTGCGGTATTCGCCACCCAGCGCCAGCGCCGAAGGGCCGGCACCGAACCAGTCACCGATCTCACGACTGACACGCCCGTCTATCGCCTTGACCCGCCCGACCGCCGTCGAGTAATCGCCGTCCACCGCATTGGCTGCCAGCAGCGCCTGTCCGGCAGCGGTCTGCGCGCCAAACGGATTGATGATGCCGTTGGCAATACCGGCGCTGACGGCGCGGTCATTGACGTAGCCGGCCTCGATGGCATTGACCACTTTGTTCTGGTTGTACGATGCACCGACGTTGTAGTCCCAACCCACCACGCTGCCGTCGAAACTCAACAGCAAACGCTGGCCGGTGTTGTCGTCTTCGTGCTGGCGCGCGCCTACGGCGGTTTCGCGCCAGTTCACATCCACCGGTTGCGTCGGGTCGAGGGCGAAACCGTTGGGGCCGGGAGTAATGCCGTTACCGGGATAGAACGTCGTGCCGGGATTGACCTGATTGCCCATCAGCGTACCGGGGCCGATCTGCGTGCGGTTTTCGTTACGTGCCCAGAAGTATTCGAGGCTGACGTTGTGATCATCCGCGAGCTTGCCGGTGGCTTTGGCGAAAGCCGAGGTCTTCTCGGTTTCCGGCACCAGATCGAGGTAGTTCCACAGGCTCTGGCGGCAGATGCCATTGCGCGCCAGCAACCCCGGTGCATTGCAAGCGGAACTGGCCAGTGGATTGGTGGCGTTGCTGCCCTGACTCCAGTTGGCCGGTGATGCGGTACCCGAGGTGTAATCGAGGCCACGTCCCGGCTGATAGTTGTAGGTGTAGCCACGATCCTCGGCAGCCAGGCGTTGCTGCTTGTCATGACTGACCACGCCAAACACGTTGAAACGGTCATCCTGCAAATCACCGAAGCCCCAACTGCCGCTGAAGTTACGACTTTCACCACCGCCGGCATGGGTCGGCGTGTCGTAGTTGGTGCTGAGCTGGCCTTCGGTGAGACTGGTCTTGGTGATGAAGTTGATCACCCCGCCGATCGCATCGGTGCCGTATAACGCCGAAGCACCATCACGCAGGACTTCGACGCGATCAATGGCGGCGAACGGAATGGTGTTCAGGTCAACCCCGGAACCGTTGATCGCATTGGTCGCGTTGTTACTCAGCCGCCGGCCATTGAGCAGCACCAGCGTCTTGTTCGGGCCGATGCCGCGCAAATCGGCATACGACGCCCCGCCGCTGCTCGAACCCACCGAACGACCGGAGCCGACCGAGGACTGGTTGGCGGAAATCCGGCTGACCAGTTCTTCCGTGGTGCTCACCCCCTGCTCGCGCAGTTCTTCAACTCGCAGAATGGTGACCGGCACCGCGGTTTCCGCATCGACCCGGCGAATCGCCGTGCCGGTGACTTCCACCCGTTGCAACTGGGTCGTGGGTTCGTCGCTAGCGACTGCCGGCAAGGTATTGATCGCCAGCAGCAAGGCCAGGCTCAAACGGGATCTAACGGGTGAAAAATGGATCATGAACGGCCATCCCTGCGTTTTGGTTTATGCAGGGATGTGCAATGGACAGCAGGGTTTTATAGAGCCCGATTTAGACCGTTGGGTGATGAGGTTATGCAAAAAGATGGCTGGTGTGGATCAAGCCAGCTCCATCTCCCTCAGCAACCGGGTATCCAGCCCGAATCGCTCCTGGGAAACCATCCTGAACTGCCCCTCCGCCAACTCGCAGCTCACCAGCAGATTCCACGAGTGCCGAGTTGCCGCCGAGGGAATCAGTACAAACGGATGCTCTGCCAATAACGCATCGGCGAACAGTTGTTGATTGGGGGAAGGCTTGGCGGGGCTCAACCAATAAGGATTCGGTACATCCTCCGGCTGGACGATTTTCACTTTTGCTTCGCTGACGACCTCAAAACACGTGAGCACATAAGGTTCACTGTCCAGCGCATCAAAGCTGTGATTGGCTGCCACCTCCAGAATGGCCGACGACGGATCGACTGATGCATAAACGACTCGCCGCCCGGGTATGTTCCATCGGCCACCATTGAGATTCGAACCCATCCCGCTGTCCCACGTCCCGCCATAAACCTCGGGGTCCAGCCGCCAGGCATACCAGTGCTCGTCCCAGGGCAAGGGATTCATGTGTAAACCCCGTATATCAGTTGCCCCAGATACTGCTCCACCATCTGAAACCCCAGTGAATGCCGAATAAACTCCACCGGTACGCGACCGTTCAGGTAGGTGCTGGGCTTGCGCAGCCACTCCTCGGCCCGTGACTGCCTCCCGAAGGCGCGAGTGGCCTTTTCCAGCACCAAGGCATATTGGTAGGCGACGACGCTCTGCTGCGGGTCAAGCCGTACCGTTTTACCTTCCTTCAGTAATCGGCGTACGGTGCTGACCGACTTGCCGGTGATGCGTTTGACCATGTCGCCTTGCAGATAAAGCTCAGAGGTTGAAAGCATGTTGACGACATCTTTCAGCTCAAAACCTTCGTCGGTCAGGTCAACGATCAGAAAGGCATCGTCACCTATGTTCCGGCCATTCACGAGCAAGTCGACAGGTCTGCCCTCGGCCCTCTTCACCCCCGTCAGCCGGGGTACCTTGACGCTGGGCATCGTGACCTCCTCCATGGGGCATCTGGCACGATCGGTGCGCCAGTGAAGGCGATGGGAATAAGCAGGCGTTTCGTATTCGAGGTGGGGAGTTCGCATAATCCATCCGTTATCAGAGGCCTGAGCGTCCAAGCCGTTTACGACTTCAATGTCATGTCCGATGCTATAGATCGCGCTTCCGACGACCAACCTGAGAATGTCGTCGGAAATATCCCCGTTTCTGCGAAATCCAGACCTGTTTCCGTAGGACATTACCCACGAATACCGCGCGCTCAACTGCCGAAGTGATAACTCACATCCAGCCACCACTGCCGCCCGTACGGGTCATAGTTGCCGGTCGGGTAATACGGCCAGCCAGCCGAGTCATCGTGTTTGATCTGGTTGAGCACGTTGTTCACGGTCAGCCCGACGCTGGCGCGGTCATTGAGTTTGTATCGCGCACTGGCGTTGAACACCGTCCACGGCGACAGGCGCCCGTCACCCGCGCCGTTGGTCACGGAGCCGTAACGAATGCCCATCAGCGTCGCCGTGGCCTTCTGGTAATCCCAGGTCAAACTGGCGTTGACCTTGCTGCGCCAGTCGTAATTGGTCCGCGATGTGCGCCAGTCCTGGGTCGGCGCCTCGTCCGACTCTTTATAGAAATGCGAAAGAACCAGGGTATAGCCCAGCGCCGAACTGAACGCGCCGTACTGGCCGGCGCCCCAGCGGATGTTGCTCTTGAAGTCCAGACCACTGACCCGCTCGCTGGCGGCGTTGATCGCATTGACCCGCACTCGTTGCAACTGATTCGGATCGATGGCGGCATTCCCCGGATTGCGGTCGATGCGCGCCAGGGTCGACTGGCAGTTGGCCGAGTTGATGTCCTGGGTGCCGTTGCGGCATTCGTTCTCTTGCTGCAACAGGCGATTTTCGTCGACGGTGGTCAGCAGGTCGTCGATCTCGACCCGCCAGAAATCGGTGGAGAAATCGAAATTGCGCGACGGCGACCAGACAAAACCATAGGTCCAGGATTTGCCGCGCTCGGACTCAAGATCCGGGGTGCCGCTCTGGGTGTAGTCGACCCGCCCACGATCACACGCGCCCTGCACGCCCTGGCTGCAACCGTAGTAGTCGATCTGTGCCGGGTAGTAACCGTTGCTGTCGGACTGGTAGATGTAGTTCAGGTCCGGCGCGCGGAAACTGGTGCCGTAACTGCCGCGCAGCAAAAGACTGGTGATCGGGCGCCATTCGAGGCCGAGGTTATAGGTTTTCTGCTGCTCGCTGCGGCCGCTGAATTTGTATTGGTCCCAACGCCCGGCGGCGGTGGCCAGCACGGTGTCGGTGACCGGAATACTGAACTCGCCGCCCGCCGCGTAGCGCTTGCGCGAACCGCCGGAGCTTTGCGCCGGGCTCACGCCATAAAAAGTGCCGTCATTCAGACCGTCGTCCGGGTCGACGCGATATTCCTGCTTGCCCGCTTCCAGCACGCCGGCAAATCCGACCGGGCCGGCCGGCAGGTCAAACAAGTCGCCATTGATCGAGGCGTTGTAGCTGGTGGAAACCGACTTGCTGCGCTGGGTCAGGTTGCTGCGAAACTGATCCCATTCCTGTGGCGTCAGTGGGCGATCGAGACGCGAGGCATCGGGAGAGAACACCGGGTAACCGTTACGTGTGCCCAATTGCGGGCCGAGGTAGAAATCCTGAATCGATGACAGCGGCGTGTAGCGCGTGGTTCTGACGCTGCGGTACTCCGAGCGGTTGGCCGCCAGATCATAGCTCCAGCCGGTGTCGGCGATCTTGTCCGAGAGGCCGAGGGTGCCGGTCCACGAAGTGTCGGTCCACTTGCTGTTGTTGCTGGTGCGGCCACCAATTTCCTCTTCACCGTAACGCCGATACCAGCGCTCGAGATTGCCGCTGTTCTGGTTGATGAAATCCGGTGAAGTGAAGGTCGGGCCACGGGTGTTGTTCTGGATGTGATCGAGGCCATACATCAAGTCGGCAAACACCTGACCGCTGTCGCTGAAGTGCCAGGTGCCGCGGGTGTAGCCGTCGTAGTTTTCCTTTTGCGTCTGGATCGTCCAGTAATCGTTGTACATCTGATCGGTGCGGCAACGACCCGCGTTGTTCAGCAGCTTGTTATCGAAAGTGCCTTGATAGGCGCCGCAACCGGGGCCGAGGTAGCGGTTGTTGCTCAGGTCGCGACGGTAACCGACATCCGCCAGCGGGCCGCTCTGCATGAAGCCGCGATCGTCGGCCCAGATCGGATCGCGGTTGGTCAGCTCCAGGCCGAACAAGCCGTCGAAGTCGCCCCAGCTGCCGCCGCCGCTGATTTGCAGGCGCTGATTGTCGCCACCGCCGCGCTCGCTGGTGCCGCCCTTGAGATTGACGTCGATGCCATTGATCTGCTTCTTGAGGATGATGTTGACCACCCCGGCAATCGCGTCCGAACCGTAGATCGCCGAGGCGCCGCTGCTGAGAATTTCGATACGTTCGATGACTGCCGAGGGAATGTTCGCCAGGTTGGTGAAGTTGACCTTACCGTCGTATGGGGTCGGGTAATCGGCGACGCGCCGGCCGTTGATCAGCACCAGCGTGTGATTGGGGCCGAGGCCACGCAGGTTGATTGCGCTGGCTGCTGGCTGCCAGGTGTTGCCGTAGTCCTCGCCCTGGGTCATGCCGGTGTTTTGCGTCTGCGTTGCCAAGGCGTCGTAGACGTTCTTGTAGCCGCGCGCTTCCATTTCTTCATGGGTGATGACGTTGACCGGGGTCGCGCCATCGCTCTGCGCGCGGGCGATTCGCGAGCCGGTGACGGTGACTTTTTCCATGCGGTAATCGGCGCTGGTCGCCGGGGCCACGGCACTGACTTTGGCCGCCACCGGTTTGCTCGCCGCGCCTTCACGCACGCTCAGGCCCTGGGCACTTTGCTCGACTTGCAGGCCGCTGCCGAGCAAGGCCTTCTCGACGGCCTGACGCCCGCCCAACGCACCGCGCACCGCACTGCTGCGCTTGCCTTGCACCAGATTCTGGCTGAAGGAAATCGGTACGCCGGTCTGGCGTGAGATGTCCAGCAAGACCTCATCCAACGGGCCGCTGGCGATGTCGAAGGTGTAGACCTGGGCCGCAGAATCCTGCGCATACACCGCGATCGGCCCCAGCCCCATCGCCAATGCGGCGGCGAGGGTCAGGCGCGGTAATTGTTGTTTGAATGAAATCATCAAGGGCTTCCCTGTTGAAGGCGTCTGCAGGGAATGAGCAGCGGGCCGGCGCTTTTTATAGGGCGGCGATTAGGCCAAGAAGTTATGACGCTATAACCGCGCGCCGATGCTGACCCAATAGGGGTTGTGCCAGGTGACGCGGATCGGCAGCGAGCGCTCCAGCAGTTGCAGGGTGCGGTCGCTGTCATCGAGCGGATAGAGGCCGCTCAGGCGCAGATCGGCCACCTCGGGACTCAGGTGCAGAATGCCCCGGCGATAGCGGCGCAGGCTTTCGATCACTTCGCTCAGCGGCCGGTCGCGCACTTCCAGGCGACCTTGCACCCATGCGCTTTCCTGACCGTTGCTGCGTTCGCGGGCGAGAATGTCCTGGGCGTTGAACAGCAGACTTTCCCCCGCCTCCACCACCTGCCGCGCACCGCCGGCGGTGACCACTTCGACCTGCGAATGCAGCATCACCAGCCGCGTAGAATCGTCGCCCTGTTGCACCAGAAATTTCGTCCCTAGCGCCCGCATCCGCCCATGTTCGGTCTCGACCACGAACGGCCGCGCGGGATCCTTGGCGACGTCCACCAGCAACTCACCCGAGCGCAGCGCCAGCAAGCGTTGAGTCGCATCGAATCGCGCCACCACCCGCGTCCGCGCATTCAGGCTCAGCGCACTGCCATCCTCCAGGGTGAAATCGCGCCGCTCGCCGGTGCCGGTCGCCAACTCCCCCACTTCCGGCAGCCAGCCATAGCGGCGCCCGAGCAGACCGGCCAGCACCGCGATGCCGAGCACGCTCAAGCTGCCACTGACAAAGCGCCGCCGGCTCGACGGCGCATTCAGGCTGTGCAGCAGACTGTTGCGCGGCAGCCCGCGCAAGGTCGGGTTGCGCAGCAGGTTCAGGCCACCGCCCATTTGTTCGATGATCCGCTGATGGCGTGGGTCAGCCGCGCGCCACGCTTCGAATGCCGCGCGCTCGCCAGCACTGGCTTCGCCGGACTGCAACAACGCCATCCACTGCGCCGCCTCATCGATCACCGCTTCGTCCGGCCTCATGCCTGCATCGCCTGATAGCAGCGTTTGAAGGCTTCGACCATGTATTGCTGCACCCGACTGGTGGAAACTCCGAGCCGTTCGCCGATTTCGCTGTAGGTCAAACCGTCGAGCTGATGGTAGAGAAACGCGGCTTTGGCCTTGGCCGACAAGCCATTGAGCAAGCGATCGACTGCCAGCAATGCCTCGATCACCAGCGCGCGTTCTTCCGGCGATGGATGCACCGGTTCCGGCGCCAGCGCCAGACTCTCCAGATAAGCGCGCTCCAGATCCTGGCGGCGCCAGCCTTCATAGACCAGCCGCCGGGCGATGGTGGTCAGCAGCGCCCGCGGCTCGCGAATGGCGCTCGGGTCCGGCAGGGCCAGCACCCGTAAAAAAGTTTCCGAGGCGATGTCCTGTGCGCTGTGCGGGCAACCCAGCGTGCGGCCAACGGCAGCGCACAGCCAGCGATAGTCCTTTTGGAACATGTGCCCAATCATCCGGTAATGCGGGTTCTGAACATCACCCATGCCTTGCTCCCTGAAACGGGTCCCACCCGCTGCGAAAAACTATCGTTTTGCCGGGATCGTCCGGCTCTTGATCAGGCGCGACTGTGCAATAGCGTTGCGGACATTTGAAGTAATTAAAAATCAGGATAAGCAAACCTTTGAGAATAAGGCGCTCCGTCGCCGCAGAAATATTGACTGACACAACGTTGACCCTGATCAGTTGCCCGCGCGCAGCCACTCTCTAATCTGCGCGCTTCATCGAACGCCAAGGACGGCTCACCGGGAGCCCGCGGCTATCCCTTCAAGGAAGAAAACCATGCGATCACTGAAGATTATTCTGCTGTCATCGGCCTTCAACGGCCTGACTCAACGCGCCTGGCTGGAACTGCGTCAGGCCGGGCACTCGCCCAGCGTCGTGGTGTTCACCGACGAGGCATCGGTGTGCGAACAGATCGAACACAGCGGCGCCGATCTGGTGATCTGCCCGTTCCTCAAGGACCGCGTACCGCAGGCGCTGTGGAGCAATGCGCGGCGCCCGGTGGTGATCATCCACCCGGGCATCGTCGGTGATCGTGGCGCCAGCGCGCTGGACTGGGCGATCACCAATGAACTCACACAGTGGGGCGTGACTGCGCTGCAAGCGGTGGAAGAAATGGACGCCGGCCCGGTCTGGGCCACCTGCGAATTCAATCTGCCGTCGGGCTTGCGCAAGTCCGAGCTGTATAACGGGCGGGTCAGCGATGCGGCGATTCGCTGCATTCGCGAAGTGGTCGACAAATTCATCGACGGCGTGCAACCCGTCGCGTTGGACTACACCGATCCCAAAGTCCGTGGTCGCCTGCAGCCAAACATGAAACAGGCCGATCGCACCTTCAGCTGGCACGACTGCTCGCGGTTCATCAAACGCTGCATCGACGCCGCGGACGGCCAGCCCGGGGTCTTGGCAAGCCTGGCCGGCGGGCAGTATTACGTGTACGACGCGCACCTCGATCAGCGCACCGGGATTCCCGGCAAAATCCTCGCGGTGCATGACGACGCGGTGCTGGTCGCCACCGGCGATCACAGCCTGTGGATCGGCTCGTTGCGGCGCAAGCCGCTACCCGGCGAGGAGACCTTCAAGCAACCGGCGCGGCATGTGCTGGCCGGGCAACTGAACGGCGTGCCGACCCTCGACTGGTCGATCGCCAGCGAGCCGTTCAACGACGAGGCCTATCAGCCGATCCGCTACCGCGAATCCGGGCATGTCGGGGAGCTGACGTTCGAGTTCTACAACGGTGCGATGAGCACCGAACAGTGCCAGCGCATGGTTGAAGCGCTGCGCTGGGCCAAGTCCCGTGACACCCGCGTGCTGTTGATCAAGGGCGGGCGCGGCAGCTTCTCCAACGGCGTGCACCTGAACGTGATCCAAGCGGCGCAGGATCCGGGCGCCGAAGCGTGGGCGAATATTCAGGCGATCGACGATGTTTGCGCCGAGCTGCTCAGCGCGCGGCAACTGGTGGTCAGCGGCGTGACCGGCAATGCCGGGGCTGGCGGCGTGATGCTCGCACTGGCTGCTGACATCGTGTTTGCCCGCGCGGACATCGTGCTCAATCCGCATTACAAAAGCATGGGCCTGTATGGCTCGGAATACTGGACCTACAGCCTGCCGCGCGCCGTCGGCCCGGCGATGGCCGAGCAACTGACCCAGGCCTGCCTGCCGGTCAGTGCCACGCAGGCGCTGCAACTGGGCATGGTCCAGGAAATCGGCCCGCGCTGCCCGGATGAGTTTTCCTTGTGGTTGCTGCAACGGGCCAACGCGGCACTGACCGACCCGACCTACGCTGCCGTGCGCGAGCGCAAGTTGCGGGTTGATCAGGTGCTGATCCAGCAATGTCGGGAAAACGAGCTGCAGGAAATGCAGGAAGACATGCTCTACAACCGCAATCAGTTTGCCGAGAAGTGCAGCCACTTCGTCTACAAGCGCAAGGCCTGCGGCACGCCGGCGCGATTGGTGGAAGACTGGGCGCGGGTGCGTTCGACCGAGTTGGCCAGTTGATTTTGCGGTGACTGCCTTTCCCCTCACCCTGGCCCTCTCCCAAGGGAGAGGGAACTGACCAAAGTGTCTGGCGCCCAGCATCGACCTGGAATATCTCGGCCGATTATGGATTCAACGCTGATCGCTCAAGTCGGTGTATTTCTTCAATATCCCCCAATCAGCCCCCTCTCCCAAGGGAGAGGGAACTGACCAAAGTGTCTGGCGCCCCGCATCGACCTGAAATATCTCGGTCGATTATGGATTCAACGCTGATCGTTCAAGTCGGTGTATTTCTTCAATATCCCCCAATCAGCCCCCTCTCCCAAGGGAGAGGAAACTGACCAAAGTGTCTGGCGCCCCGCATCGACCTGGAATATCTCGGCCGATTATGGATTCAACGCTGATCGCTCAAGTCGGTGTACTTCTTCGATATCCCCCAATCAGCCCCCTCTCCCAAGGGAGAGGGAACTGACCAGAGTGTCTGGCGCCCCGCATCGACCTGAAATATCTCGGCCGATTATGGATTCAACGCTGATCGTTCAAGTCGGTGTATTTCTTCAATATTCCCCAATCAGCCCCCTCTCCCAAGGGAGAGGAAACTGACCAAAGTGTCTGGCGCCCCGCATCGACCTGGAATATCTCGGTCGATTATGGATTCAACGCTGATCGCTCAAGTCGGTGTATTTCTTCAATATCCCCCAATCAGCCCCCTCTCCCAAGGGAGAGGGAACTGACCAAAGTGTCTGGCGCCCCGCATCGACCTGAAATATCTCGGTCGATTATGGATTCAACGCTGATCGTTCAAGTCGGTGTATTTCTTCAATATCCCCCAATCAGTTCCCTCTCCCTCAGGGAGAGGGTTAGGGTGAGGGGCTTTTGCCTTTACAATGCCCGCACCTCAGACACCGGCCCGCCCATGGACATCGACCTCGCCCGCACCTTTCTGGAAATCGTCCGTCACGGCAGCCTCGCGGCGGCGGCTCAGAAGTTGTTCGTCACGCAGACAGCGATCACCGCCCGGGTGCAGAAACTCGAAAGTCAGCTGGGCAGTACGCTGTTCGTGCGCAACCGCGCCGGGGCGAAACTGACTGCCAACGGCGAGGCCTTCGTGGTCTACGCCAATCAACTGGTGCAGACCTGGGAAGCCGCACGGCGCGACCTGCCGCTGCTGGACGGCTATCACAACGTGCTGCACATCGGCGGCGAAGTCAGCCTGTGCAACCCGTTGATGCTCAGTTGGGCCGCCGAACTGCGCGATAAGATCCCCGGCCACGCCCTGCGCATGGAAATCCGCGACGGTGAAAACCTGTTGCGCCAACTCGAACTCGGCGTGCTCGATGCCGCGCTGGTCTATCAGCCGGAATACTGGCCGGGCCTGCAGGTTGAGCAGGTGCTGGAAGAAAAACTGATTCTGGTGCGTGCGCCGAACCGCCCGGATCCCTACGTCTACATCGACTGGGGGCCGGATTTTCGTCGCCAGCACGACGCCGCACTGCCGGAGAAGGCCAAAGCCGCGCTGAGTTTCAACCTCGGCCCGTTGGCCCTGCAATACATCCTCGAACATGGCGGCAGTGGCTACTTCCGTACCCGTGTGGTGCGCAGCTATCTGGAAACCGGCGCCCTGGAAGCGGTCACCAAAGCCCCGGAATTCGGCTATCCAACCTATCTGGTGTATGCCCGCGAGCGCGACTCGGCGACGCTGCAACAGGCGTTCGATCTGCTGCGCCAGGTAATCGCCACCGATGACGACTGGTCGCAACGCTGGAACCCGCTGAGCTGAGTCGGCCGCTTTACACCGGAGCATGGCGCAACTGACCTCAAGGTCCGGCCTGCACAAACGGCCGGATCGGCTAATCTGCCGGGTATAACAACAATACCCACAGGTGAACGCAGTGAGGCAGACCACCGAGGCATTCCGCAGCCGCTACCGTGCGGCCATTCATCCGCTGTACAACCCGTGGTTGCACGGCGCCTTCGTGCTGCTGTTCGGCGTACTCGCGATCGGCGCTTTCTGGAGCAGCGCGCATCAGGTGCAGCCGCTGGAATGGCTGAGCGTGCCGTTGACCCTGCTGCTGTTCAACTTTGGCGTGTACATGGTCCATCGCCATCTCGGCCACCACAAAAAGACCTTCGCCAAGCTGTTCTATGCGCGGCATGCCGGCGACCATCACAGCTTTTTCACCCCCGGCCACATGACGTATGACGGCGCCCGCGACTGGCGGGTGATTCTGTTTCCAGCCTGGCTTATCGTCGTGCATACACTGGTTTTCACCCTGCCGCTGTGGTGGCTGCTCGCGCAGTTCAACGCCAATGTCGCCGGGCTGTTCGGCGGCTGCATGGTCCTGGGTTATCTGACCTACGAGGTGTTTCACGCTTGCGAGCATCTGCCACCGCACAACCTGCTGACCCGCTTGCCATGGATCCGCCAGATGCGTCATCTGCACGAATTGCATCACCGCCGCGAGTGCATGCAGGAGCGTAATTTCAATATCGTTTTCCCGCTGATGGATTACCTGTTCGGCACCCTCTACTGGGAGCCGCAACCCGCCCCGTTACGCTATTCGAGATCGCCCATGACCCGCATGCAGCACCAGATCGATATCGCCGGCGAACCGATCGCCCTGCTCCGCTACGCCGCCAGCGTCAACCACTGGCCCGAGTGGCACCCGTCGTCGCTGAAAATCGACGGACCGCAAGGCCCGCTGCATGCTGGCGCGCGTTTCGAAGAAGACATTCATGCCGGCGGGCGCGCCGGCCATTTGCGCTGGGAGGTCACCGAATACCTGCCCGGTCGCCGCTGGTGCGCCAGGGCGCGCGGCGATCATGGCTTGTCGCTGTTGCTGACTTACGAGTGTGCTGCGCAAGGCGACGGCACACGGTTCGTGCGCACCCTGGATTATCAGTTCGAGGGGCTGGGCATGCGCCTGGCCAATCTGCTGCTGCTCAAGCGCCGTATCGAGCGGGAATCGGCGACCTCGATGCAGGCCCTGCGCGACATGGCGCTCAGGCACCTGACGCTGACGGGGCACCTTTCATGAAGCGCCTGCTGTTATTGCTGGTGATCCTCGTCATCGCGTTTCTGCTGCTGATGCCGACCAAGGTGCAGCCGGTGGCGTGGAAACCGCCAGCGGCGCCGTCACTGAACGAAGGGGTCTACGCGGAAAACCAGCGGCTCAAGGCCGTCCAACAGGTTGGCCCGAGCGATATCGACGGCCCCGAAGCACTGCTGCTGGAGGGCGATTACCTGATCACTGGCCTGCATGACGGGCGCCTGATCCGCACCAGCCTCGATGGCAAGGAGCGCAAGGTGCTGAGCGATACTGGCGGCCGGCCGCTGGGCCTGGCGCGGCATCCCAATGGTTTGCTGGTGATTGCCGACGGGGTCAAGGGTCTGCTGTCGCTCGACGCTCAGGGTCGATTGATTCCTCTGACCACCGAGGCCAATGGCCTGCCTTTCGGTTTTACTGACGACGTGGCGATCGACAAATCCGGGCACTACGCCTATTTCAGCGATGCCAGCAGCCGCTGGGGCTACGGGCATGACGGTGAGGCGATCATTGAACATGGCGGTGACGGGCGCCTGCTGCGCTATGACTTTCAGACCGGCAAGACCAGCGTGCTGCTGGACAAACTGCAGTTTGCCAACGGCGTGACCCTCGGCCCGGATGACGCTTATGTGCTGGTCAATGAAACCGGCGCCTACCGCATCAGCCGTTACTGGCTGACGGGGCCCAAGGCCGGTACCCATGACCTGTTCATCGACAACCTGCCCGGCCTGCCGGACAACCTCGCGTTCAATGGCAGCAACCGCTTCTGGGTCGCGCTGTACGCACCGCGCAGTGCCTTGCTCGATCGGACCGCCGGGCATCCGCGGGTGCGCAAGATGATCGTGCGCGCGCTGACGGTGCTGCCAAAACCGGTGGAGAAACGCGGGTTCGTCCTGGGGCTGGATCTTGAGGGCAAGGTGATCGCCAATCTGCAGGACGCCAGCAGCGGCAATTACTCGCCGATCACCACAGCGCGCGAGTATGGGGACTGGTTGTATCTGGGGTCGCTGAAGGCTACGCACATGGCGCGGCTGCCGTTGGCGGATGCATTGAAATGATGCATGGCAAATGTGGGAGCTGTAATTCCAATGTGGGAGCGAGCTTGCTCGCGAAAGCGGAGTGTCAGGCAACGATAATGTTGAATGGGCTGGCCTCTTCGCGAGCAAGCCCGCTCCCACAGGGGAACCGCATTCCGATGTGGGAGCAAGCTTGCTCGCGAAGGCGGAGTGTCAGGCAACGATGATGTTGAATGGGCTGACCTCTTCGCGAGCAAGCTCGCTCCCACAGGTTCAAGCGGCTGGCACAACCTTTGTGGACACCTGAAAATCCTGTGGGAGCGGGCTTGCTCGCGAAGTCGGACTGTCAGTTACCGGATCTGTCGAACTTGTCCGGATCTTCGTCTTCAGGAAGATCTTCGTCCGGCTCTTCGGGAAAAGTGGTGGTGTGTGCCGGGCTGTTGGGCTCAGGGTGAGTGGGAACCGGGTCGAAACCGCCCTGCTCTTCACTGGGGAATCTGGGTTTGTTCATGGGGCACCTCGAAAAGAGTCGCTGAGTGAAGACTCTGTACATCCGAGGTGCCGGTCGGGGGCTGCGTTCAGTCATTTCACCATTGTGAAGCGGTGAAGCGACTGACGGTCAGGATCGAGCCTGTAACTGCGCGACGATCTTGTCTTTGACCTGCAAGCGTTTCTCTTTGAGTTTCTTCAGGGTGTCATCACTGGGTGCATCCGAGGTCGCCGTCTCGGCCTTGACTACTTCGGCGTCCGCCTGGGAATACTTGTTGATCAGTGCATCCAGAAATGGATCCTCGGTGCGTTTTTGCTGGACCTCTTCCTTCGTTAGCTTCAAGTCCTGATACAGGTCATGAGTCACCGGCATGGAACACCTCCGTCAGTTGATCGGCAACCAACGCGACCGATTGCGCTGGCAGTTATCAGAATGGCCTTGGTCGGGCCGTTCTGTCGACCACCTGTCAGACCAGCGGTTGCCGTTCGTCGCCCTGTCGGAAACGCGATCAAACCTTTTTTCGCTGCGCTCCCTCCATTGCATAACGTCAACAAAAACCTGTGTGGAGATACATCAATGGACGGATTCAACCTGCGTCATCTCGTTCTGGCTGTCGCTCTGAGCAGCGGCATGGGCAGTGCCTTCGCCGCCACTTCCAACGACTTCGTCGACAACGCCGCTGCCGGTGGCATCGCGGAGATCGAGACCAGTCGCCTCGCCCTGGAAAAAAGTCAGTCGGCCGACATCAAGGCGTTCGCCAACATGATGATCACCGACCACAGCAAGGCCAACGACGAACTGGCCAGCATTGCCAAGGCCAATGACATCGAAGTCCCGGACACCACGACTCTGGTCAAGCAGGCCAAGGAAAAGATCCTCGACATGCGCGATGAATCCTTCGACGCGGCCTACGCCAACAACCAGGTCAAGGCCCACGAAGAAACCATCGAATTGTTCAAGAAAGAAGCCAACACCGTCACCGACGACAAAGTCAAAGGCGCCCCCGAACTAAAGGCCTTCGCACAGAAAATGTTGCCGGCGCTGGAAAAACACCTGACCGCGGCCAAAGAGCTGCAAGCCAAGCACCCGAGCAAGTAACCCGGGCGCTGTACAGCAAAAGGCCGCATTGATAAATGCGGCCTTTTGTCGTTTCAGCGCGATCAACCGCCGTCAGTATCGATGTCGGCATCGGTTTCTTCACCGGGCTTCGGACGATCGGGCTCAGGCTCGAAACCGGGGCTGAACTCGTTGTCGTTATCGGTGTGTTTGTTCTTTTGATCCACCGCCGGATCGGCGCTCTGCGCCTGCTCGGTGCCACCCGTGGGTTGCGTTGGCGGACTCTGTCCCGGCACTTGCGGGTCGATGGCCGGGTCGTTGCGATTGATCGGCTCTGTACCGTGGTTCTGTTGTTGCTTGGTTTGCTCGTTCATGGCTACCTCGTTTTTCACTACCGGCGCGACTCAAACCCGTCGGCCTCGTATATTCGAAGCCGCTACGGTGCCAACGTTCAAAACATCGCTGGTTTGAAGGGCGCCGACTAGAGTTACCGGGGCATTCCTTGCGCCGGATCAAAAATATCCTTGCGCACCTGAACAACTATTTTGAACGGCAAAGGTCACTGACTTCGCACCGGTCACTTTTTACAGAACCGGCCCCAATACGCTACGGAGCAACAGGCACATGGCAGCACTGCAGAACAGCACATTCGATGCGATGAAAAACAAACAACCCCAACTGCTGAGCGAATGGATCAACGGCCTGGAAGCCAGCGGCGCCACCCGCAATCTCAAAGACCATGACCTGCAACAACAGACCAGCGAATTCCTGCAACTGGTGATCAATGGCCTGCAGGATGACAACGGCACCAACATCAATGCGCCGGGTTGGGAAGCCACCCGCCAGTTCCTCGAAAAACTCTCCCACAGCCGTGCCCAGCTCGGTCAGGATTCGCAACAGACTGCCAGTTTCATCTTCGCCCTGAAGGGCCCGCTGTTTGCCCTGCTGCAAGCGCACTATAAAGAACAGCCAGCGCTGCTCGCCGAACAACTCTGGGAAATCTCCGAACTGTTCGACGCCTTCGGCATGCACACCATCCGCACCTTCCAGAAGTCCCGCGAAGCAGTGATCAAGCGCCAACAGGAAGAACTGCTGGAGCTCTCCACGCCGGTGGTCAAACTGTGGGACGGCGTCCTGGCGCTGCCGATGATCGGCACCCTCGATTCGCAACGCACCCAAGTGGTGATGGAGTCCTTGCTGCAACGCATCGTCGACACCGGTTCGGAAATCGCCATCATCGACATCACCGGCGTCCCGACCGTCGACACCCTGGTCGCCCAGCACTTGCTGAAAACCGTAACCGCCATTCGTCTGATGGGTGCCGACTGCATCATCAGCGGCGTGCGTCCGCAGATCGCCCAGACCATCGTCCATCTGGGCCTCGACCTGCAAGGCGTGGTGACCAAGGCCAATCTGGCCGACGCACTGAAGCTCGCCCTCTCCCGCCTGGGTATCAGCCTCGGCAAAGCGGTCTGAGCCGATGGAACGTATCCCGATTCTCCAAATGGGCAAGTTCCTGCTGGTGACCATTCAGGTCGACATGCATGACCAGCTTGCCCTCACGTTGCAGGACGACTTGTCCGAGCGCATCAGCAACACTTCGGCTCGCGGTGTGCTGATCGATATCTCGGCGCTGGACATGGTCGACTCGTTCATTGGCCGGATGATCAGCACCATCTCCGGGCTGTCGAAAATCATGGACGCCGAAACCATGCTGGTCGGCATGCAGCCGGCCGTGGCGATCACCCTAGTCGAACTCGGCCTGACCCTGCCCGGCGTGAGCACCGCACTGAACGTCGAGCGCGGGATGAAACTGCTGCAGGAACGAGTAGACCGGCAATGACCGTACGCAGCAGCGGTACTCAACCCATCCATATCGAGCAGGATGTCGTGCTCGCACGCCAGACCGCCCGCAAACTCGCCACCGAATGCGGGATGCGCCTGATCGACCTGACCAAAATGGTCACGGCGGTCAGCGAGCTGGCCCGCAACACCATGGTGTACGGTGGCGGCGGCGACATGGACTGGCAGATTCTCGATGAAGATCACAAGGTCGGGCTGCGCTTGACGTTCCGCGACGAAGGCCCCGGTATTGCCGATATCAAACTGGCGATGACCGACGGCTGGACCTCCGGCAGCGGCATGGGCCTGGGCCTGACCGGGGCAAAACGCCTGGTCGAGGAGTTCGAACTGGACACCGAGCCGGGCAAGGGCACGCGAATAACGATCACCCGATGGACATGAATATCGCTGGGTCGCTGACCCAGGTGCTGCTGATCGAAGACAGCAGCCAGATCGGCCATGCCCGGCGCACCGCGCAACGGCTCGCCGAGCAACACGGTTTTGATGCAACCGATGCCGGGCGGGTGGCGCTGGTCGCCACCGAACTGGCCAGCAACGTGCTCAAGCACGCCAGCCGCGGCGAAGTTCACCTGCGGCTGTTGCCGCGCCCCGGCGGATTCGGCATCGAGATGCTCGCGGTCGATCGCGCACAGGGCTTTGATCTGGACGCCTGCCTGACCGATGGTTTTTCCACCGGTGGCACCCAGGGTATCGGTCTGGGTGCCGTGGCGCGGCAGACCGAGGTCTTCGACGTGCACGCCGATGCCCGTGGCGCGGTGCTGCTGGCGCGTCTATATCCGCGCGGCGACCGCCAACCGGACTTGCGCTACGGCGTCAGCCAGCATTCGCTGCACAACGATCCGGCGTGTGGCGACACCTGGCACCTGGCGTACAACGGCGCGAATGTCAGCGCGCTGATCATCGACGGCCTCGGCCACGGAGAGGATGCCGAACGCGCGGCCAAGGCCGGCGAGCGGGTGTTCGCCGAGACCCCGTTCGCCAGTCCGGTGCTGCTGATGGAGGATATGCACCGCGACATGATCGGCAGCCGTGGCGGCGCCGCCGCGTTCGCCCAGTACAATGCCGCCCGCGACGGCCTGACCTTTACTGGGGTGGGCAACATCGGCGCCAGCCTGATCACCGCCGACAAGTCGCGCGGGCTGGCCTCGCATCCGGGCATCGTCGGCGGCCAATACCGGAAAGCCCAGCCCTTTGACTATGCTCACGTGAACGGACATCTATTGATCATGTACAGCGACGGCTTGCAGTCCCGTTGGAATCTTCAAGACTACCCCGGTCTGGTGCACCGCCATCCCGCCGTGATAGCCAGCGTCCTGCACCGCGACTTCTGTCGCGGGCGCGACGATGTAACCGTGCTGGTCGTTGCCCTGGAGGCCGCCCATGGCTGAGTCGCCAAGCCTGAATGCCGCCGAACAGGCTGCGCTGATCGCCCGATTGCAGAGCGAGACCGCGGCCCTGCGCGAGGAACTCGACGAGACCAACCAGGGCGTGCTGGCGCTCTACGCCGAACTCGACACCCAGGCGGAAGAACTGAGGCAGGCCTCGGACCTGAAAAGCCGCTTTCTGTCGTACATGAGCCATGAGTTCCGCACCCCGCTCGGCTCGATCCTCAGCATCAACAGCCTGCTGGCCGATGAGCTCGACGGCCCGCTCAGCCCCGAGCAGCACAAGCAGGTGGCGTTCGTCAGCAGCGCCGCGCGTGAACTCAGCGACATGGTCGATGACTTGCTCGATCTGGCGAAGATCGAAGCCGGGCGGATCACTATTTCCCCGGCATGGTTCGACATGTTCGACCTGTTCTCCGCCCTGCGCGGGATGTTCCGGCCGATCGTCGATGCCTCGGCGGTGGACCTGATCTTCGAAGAGCCGGTCGGCCTGCCACGCCTGTACACCGACGACAAAAAACTCGGGCAGATTCTGCGCAATTTCATTTCCAACTCTCTGAAATTCACCACCCGCGGTGAAGTGCGGGTTTCGGCGCGCCTGGAAGGCTCGGACAAAGTACGTTTTGCCGTCAGCGACACCGGTATCGGTATCGCGCCGGAGCTGCACGGTGCATTGTTCGAGGACTTCTCGCAGGTCGACTCGCCGCTGCAGAAACGTCTGCGCGGGACCGGCCTCGGCTTGTCCCTGTGCAAGCGCTTCGCTGCCCTGCTCGGCGGCGAGGTCGGGATGGACAGCACACCGGGGGTCGGCTCGACCTTTTTCGTGATCATTCCGCTGGCGCTCGCCTTGGAGAACGTCGATGAAACGTGACATCCGTCTATTGATCGTCGACGACAACGCCGCCACCCGCTACGCCTTGCGCCGGCGCCTGGAGCGCCATGACTACGAGGTGCTGGAGGCCGGCACCGGCAGCGAAGGCCTGGCGCTGATCGCGAGCGAGCCACTCGATGCGCTGATCCTCGACGTCAACCTGCCGGACATGAGCGGCTTCGACATCGTGCGCATCTTGCGTGCTGATGCTCGCACCGCGCTGCTGCCGGTGATCCACGTGTCTGCGGCGTCGATCCAGACCGGCGACATCATCACCGGCCTGAACGCCGGGGCGGATGCTTACCTGATTCACCCGGTAGACCCGGACGTATTGCTGGCAACCCTGCGTACCTTGCTGCGAGTGCGTGATACCGAAAACGCGCTGCGCGAGAGCGAGGCCCGGTTTCGCGAGATTTTCGTCAACGTCTCGGCGCCGATTGCCGTGCTCGATGCCAACCTGAAAGTGCATGAATGCAACCACGCCTTCACGCAGATGATTCAAGACAACCGCAACCCGGAAACTCTCAGCGAGTGCTTTGACCAAGACCAGGGCGCGATCCTCAACGAGTTGCGCCTGCGGCTGGTCGATGGCGAGCGCTGGAAAGGCACGTTGAACATGCGCGTACAGGGCGAGGTCCGCGAAACCGAGTGGCAGATTTCGCCATATCGCACGCCGCAGTTGAGCCTGGTATTCGTCGAAGATGTCACCGAGCATCGCCACCGCGAGCGCTCGCACCTGGCACAGCTGGACGACACCACCACACAACTGGCAAAGGAAGTCGCCGAGCGGGTGCGCGCCGAATCGCAGTTGCTGCAAGTGCAGAAAATGGACGCACTGGGCAAGCTCACCGGGGGCATCGCCCACGACTTCAACAATCTGCTGACCGGGATCATCACCAGCCTCGAACTGATCCAGAAACGCATCGCCGATGCCAGGCCCGACAAAGTGCAGCTCTATGCTGAAGCAGCGCTGAATTCAGCGATGAGTGCGGCTTCGCTCACTCATCGTCTGCTGGCCTTCGCCCGCCAACAGCCACTGGATACCCGGCCGGTAGACATCAATGAGCAGGTGCGCTCGCTGGAAGAATTGCTGGTGCGCACCATCGGCGAACGCATCACCCTCAAACTTGAACTGACCAACAAACCGGCGATTGCCCTGGTCGACCCGGTACAGCTGGAAAGCGCGGTGCTGAATCTGGTCATCAACGCCCGGGATGCGCTGCCCCGAGGCGGCAATATCTGGGTCAACACCTATGCCGCGTATTCCCACGGCGACCCGAACATGGCCGATGGTGCGTATGTCGCGCTGTCGGTGCGCGATGACGGCACCGGTATCGAGCACAGTGTGATCGACAAGGTGTTCGACCCGTTCTTCACCACCAAACCGCTGGGCCAGGGTACTGGTCTGGGGTTGTCGACGATTTACGGTTTCGCCCGCCAGTCCGGTGGCGATGCACATATCCGCAGCGTGGCACGGCGTGGCACCGAAGTGACCATCATGCTGCCGGCGACGAACGACCCGACCGGCGCCGACATCCCGGCGCCGAAGGTGGATCCGCAGGGTGCCGGCGAGCATGTCCTGATTGTCGAAGACATGCCGGCAGTGCGTATGTTCGTCACCGAAGTGCTGGAAGACGCGGGTTACCGCTGCACGCAGGCGGCGGATATCGAAACCGCGCTGGAGCGCTTGCAGAATGATCCGACGATCGACCTGCTGCTGAGCGACGTCGGTCTGCCGCGCATGAGCGGCCGGGAACTGGCGGACGTGGCGCGGGGCTGGCGTGAAAGCCTGCCGATCCTGTTCATGACCGGTTATGCCGAGACCGCGATCAATCGCCAGGTGTTCCTCGGCAGCGGCATGGAAATGCTGGTCAAGCCGTTCCAGATCAGCGAACTGCTGGACAAGGTCCGCCGCACGCTTGATGGTGCCTGACCCGTCGCTTTCGCGAGCAAGCCCGCTCCCACACTGGACTGGTGGTGATCACCAGCCTTTTGTACACCGCAAAACCTGTGGGAGCCGGGCTTGCTCGCGAAAGCGTCGGTATAACCAGCATCTCGTTGCCTGACACACCGCTTTCGCGAGCAAGCTCGCTTCCACACTGGAGCTGTGTTGATCACCAGCCTTGTGCACACCGCAAAACCTGTGGGAGCCGGGCTTGCCCGCGAAGGCGTCGGTATAGCCAGCATCTCTATTGCCTGACATACCGCTTTCGCGAGCAAGCCCGCTCCCACTTTGGGGCGTGTTGATCACCAGCCTTGTGCACACCGCAAAACCTGTGGGAGCCGGGCTTGCCCGCGAAAGCGTCGGTATAGCCAGCATCTCGTTGCCTGACACACCGCTTTCGCGAGCAAGCCCGCTCCCACTTTGGGGCGTGTTGATCACTAGCCTTGTGCACACCGCAAAACCTGTGGGAGCCGGGCTTGCCCGCGAAGGCGTCGGTATAGCCAGCATCTCTATTGCCTGACACACCGCTTTCGCGAGCAAGCTCGCTCCCACTTTGGGGCTGTGTTGACCGCCAGCCTTGTGCACACCGCAAAACCTGTGGGAGCCGGGCTTGCCCGCGAAGGCGTCGGAACATTCAGCATCTGATTGCCTAATACACCGTTTTCGCGAGCAAGCCCGCTCCCACACTGGATTGGTGGTGATCACCAGCCTTGTGCACACCGCAAAACCTGTGGGAGCCGGGCTTGCTCGCGAAAGCGTCGGTATAACCAGCATCTCGTTGCCTGACACACCGCTTTCGCGAGCAAGCTCGCTCCCACACTGGAGCTGTGTTGATCACTAGCCTTGTGCACACCGCAAAACCTGTGGGAGCCGGGCTTGCTCGCGAAAGCGTCGGTATAGCCAGCATCTCGTTGCCTGACACACCGCTTTCGCGAGCAAGCCCGCTCCCACTTTGGGGCTGTGGTGATCACCAGCCTTGTGCACACCGCAAAACCTGTGGGAGTTAGCCTGCTGGCGATGGGGCCAGTGGGATCGCCGCGGTTATTGGTTCAAGGCCCGCGCCAGAAACGGTGCGGTTCGGCTCTTCTTGCTCGCGGCAACTTTCTGCGGCGTGCCGGCGGCGACGATTTTGCCGCCCTGATCACCAGCCCCCGGGCCGATGTCGATCACCCAGTCACTCTGTGCGACTACGCGCATTTCATGCTCGACGACGATCACTGTGTGCCCTGTCGTGACCAGGTTGTCCAGCTGCTCCAGCAGCCGATCGACATCCCGCGGATGCAGCCCGGTGGTCGGTTCATCCAGCACATACAGGGTCGCGCCGCGCTGATTGCGCTGCAGCTCAGTGGCCAGTTTGATCCGTTGTGCTTCACCACCGGACAACTCGGTGGCCGGTTGGCCGAGCCGCAGATAACCGAGGCCGATGTCACGCAGCACCTCCAGTGAACGACGAATCCCCGGCTGCTCGCTGAACACTTCTACCGCCTCTTCCACGGTCAGTTGCAGCACCTGCGCAATGCTCAAGCCTTGCCACTGAATCGCCAGGGTCTGCGGGTTGTAGCGCGCGCCATGACAGGTCGGGCACGGCGCATACACGCTCGGCATGAAGAGCAACTCGACGCTGACAAAACCTTCCCCCTCGCAGGTCGGGCAACGACCCTTGGCGACGTTGAAGGAAAACTGCCCGGCGTCATACCCCGCCGCCCGTGCCTCGGGCGTGGCGGCGAACAGTTTGCGCACATTGTCAAACAGCCCGGTGTAGGTCGCCAGATTCGAACGTGGCGTGCGGCCGATGGGTTTCTGATCGACCTGCACCAGGCGCTTGATCGACTCCAACCCCGCCGTCACCTGACCAGTGCTGGCCTGCGGCGCATCGTCTTCGAGGCTGAGCTCTTCCGGCTCGTCCTCAACCAGCGGCCGCCCGAGTTGCGCGCCGACCAGTTCGAGCAACGCCTGACTGACCAGACTCGACTTGCCCGAACCGGAAACCCCGGTGACCGAGGTGAAGCAGCCCAAGGGAAATTCAGCGCTGAGGTTGTGCAGGTTATTGCGGCTGATCCCGTCAAGTTTCAGCCAACCGCTCGGCTTGCGCGCGGTGCGGGTCTGCCGCTGGCTCTCGGCAAACAGATAGGCGCGGGTCTGCGACTCATCGATCTCGGCCAGCCCGGCCGGAGGGCCGCTGTACAACACCTGTCCACCCTTCTCGCCCGCCGCCGGGCCGACGTCGATCAGCCAGTCGGCGCGGCGCATGGTTTCCAGATCATGCTCGACCACAAACAGCGTGTTGCCGTCGGCCTTCAAGCGCTGCAAGGCTTCGAACAGCGCCTCGCCATCGGCCGGATGCAGACCGGCGGATGGCTCGTCGAGCACGTAGATCACGCCGAACAGTTGCGAGCCCAATTGCGTCGCCAGGCGCAGGCGCTGCAGCTCGCCGGACGACAGTGTCGGCGTACTGCGCTCCAGCGCCAGATAACCGAGGCCCAGATCGGTCAGGGTGCTGACCCGCTCCAGCAAGTCCTCAGCAATCCGCTGCGCCGCCAGACGTTTTTCCAGCGACAGGTTCGGCGTGTGGCGCACGTCCGGCGCACTGGCGTGGCCGCTGGCACCGTGGGCCACGCGCTGCTGGCGCGCCTCGCGGGTTTGCGCATGGCTGAGGGTTTCGCCGCTTTCTTCGGCCTGCTGCAGATAGGTCGCCGCAGCCACGGGTTTCAATACTTCGGCCACTTGCAGCAACGGCATCTGCGACAGCTCACCGATGTCGTAACCGGCAAAGGTCACCGACAACGCTTCACGCTTGAGGCGCTTGCCGTCGCATAACGGACACGGGCTGCCAAGCATGAACTGCGAAACGCGCTTCTTCATCAGCGCACTTTGCGAGTGGGTAAAGGTGTGCAGGATGTAACGGCGGGCGCCGGTGAAGGTGCCCTGATAACTCGGTTCCATCTTGCGCTTGAGGGCGACCCGGGTTTCCTCCGGGGTCAGCCCGGCGTACACCGGCACGGTTGGGGTTTCTTCGGTGAACAGAATCCAGTCACGCTGCTTTTTCGGCAGTTTCTTCCAGGGGATGTCGACGTCGATGCCCATGGTCACGAGGATGTCGCGCAGGTTCTGCCCCTGCCACGCCAGCGGCCAGGACGCCACGGCGCGTTGGCGGATGGTCAGGTTCGGATCGGGCACCATCAGCGCCTCGGTCACCTCGTAGACCCGGCCCAGACCGTGGCACTCCGGGCACGCGCCTTGCGGGGTGTTCGGCGAGAAATCCTCGGCGTAGAGCATCGGTTGCCCCGGCGGGTAACTGCCGGCGCGGGAATAGAGCATGCGGATCAGGCTCGACAAGGTGGTCACGCTGCCGACCGACGAACGCGTGCTCGGCGTACCACGCTGCTGCTGCAGGGCCACGGCGGGCGGCAGGCCTTCGATGGAATCGACATCCGGCACCCCGACCTGATCGATCAGCCGCCGCGCATACGGCGCCACAGATTCGAAATAACGCCGCTGGGCTTCGGCGTACAAGGTCGAAAAGGCCAACGACGACTTGCCCGAACCGGATACACCGGTGAACACCACCAGCGCATCGCGAGGGATATCGACGTCGACATTCTTCAGATTGTGTTCGCGGGCGCCACGCACCCGGACCATGCCGGCGGGTGCTTTGGAGGTGCGTTTGGAAGTCATTAGCTGTCCCTGCAGAAAAATTAGGAGCGAAGTTGAACCCTGTGGTGAGGGGATTTATCCCCGATCGGCGGCGCAGCCGGCGCAGTCACTGCAAATTCCATATAGCTGGAAAAATGCTGGGGAGTGCTGCGCACTCCATCGGGGATGAATCCCCTCGCCACAGGGAATCGGGAATTCGCCAGTTAGGCACTCAGCACCGAGCGAATCATCTGCAACAACGCCTCCGGGCCATACGGTTTGCCCAGCAAATGCGTGTCCGGACTCAACTGGTGGTTGCGCGAGATGATGTCGCGGGTGTGGCCGGAGGTGAACAGCACCGCCACCGGTGGTGTCTGCACCTTGGCCCAGGCTGCCAGATCAGAGCTTTTGATCAGCCCCGGCATCACCACGTCGGTGAAAATCAGATCCACTTGCGCGCCGTCCAGCAGCAACTGCATTGCCACGTCGCCATTGCTCGCAGTCAGTACGCGGTAGCCTTCCTCGCGCAGCAACTCCACTGCCGAGGCGCGCACCGCGTCGTTATCCTCGACCACCAGAATGGTCTCGTGGCCGCCGCTCTGCTGCGGGTCGACGCTCGGCGTCTCATCGAGAACCGGACGCAGGCTGCGTGGAAAGTACAGTTGCACCCGCGTGCCTTCGCCCACGGTGCTGTCGATCTCGACGTGGCCGCCACTCTGTTTGACGAAGCCGAACACCATGCTCAGACCGAGCCCGGTGCCCTGGCCGTCAGCCTTGGTGGTGAAGAATGGCTCGAACACCTGCTCGAGCATTTGCGGCGCGATGCCGACGCCGGTATCGCTGACCACCACCCGCACGAAATCGCCGGCGACGATGCCTTTGCCCGCGCAAAAAGTGCTGTCCAGCCGAGTATTAATGGCACTGAGAACAATCGTGCCCTCGCCTTTCATCGCGTCCCGGGCGTTGATCGCCAGATTGAGAATGGCGTTTTCCAGTTGATTGCGGTCGACGTTGATGTGCCACGGGTCCTGCGGCAATTGCACGTCGATCTGAATGGTTTCGCCCAACGCGCGCTGCAGCAATTCGCCGACGCCGTCGAAGATCTGCCGCGGATCGCACACCGCCGGCGACAACGGTTGGCGCCGGGCAAAAGCGAGCAGTTGCGACGACAGCTTGGCGCCGCGCTCGACCGCTGCCAGCGAGGCGCTGACCCGGCGTTGCACGTTGGCATTGTCCGGCTCATGCCGCGCCAGCAAATGCAGGTTGCCGGCAATTACCTGCAGCAGGTTGTTGAAATCGTGGGCCACGCCGCCGGTCAGTCCGCCGATGGCTTCAAGCTTCTGCGACTGGCGCAGTTGCTCTTCCGCCGCCAGCCGGGCATCCACTTCACTGGCCACCCGCTGCTCCAGGTTGCGCGTGAATTTGAGCAGGGATTCTTCGGCAATCTTGCGTTCATGGATGTCGATCAACACCCCGGGAAAACGAAACGGCGCACCGTGTTCGTCGAACTCGCAGGCGCCACTGGCGAGCACCCACAGGTAGCTGCCGTCCGCGCGCCGCACGCGGTATTCGGCGTTGTACGGCTCACCGGTCTGCAGCGAATGACTGACCCGGTCATGGACCCACGCCAGGTCGTCCGGGTGGATCCGCGACTCATTGACGGATTGCGGCAGGTTGCTCAGATCCTGCTCCGGCGGATAGCAAAAGGTTCGGGCGAAACGCTCGTCGGCCGACAGCACATTGTTCTTCACGTCCCAGACGAACGAGCCGAGCAAGGCCCCGGCATTCAGCGCCAGACGCACCCGTTCGTTGTCGGCCCGATAAGCGTCTTCTGCCGCCTGACGCAGGCGCTCGGAGCGCACCAACTCGGTGGTCTCGACCACCATCGCCATCACTCCTGAAGGCACGCCGTCATCGTTGGCCACCGGGCTGTAATACAGATCCATCCAGACATCTTCGGGCACGCCATCGCGCAACAGCACCAGCTCCTTGTTGCGGTAGGACAAGGTGCCGCCCGCCAGACAGGTGTCGACCACATGCCGGTTGAACTCGGCGACTTCCGGCCAGCCCAGCTCCACCGGCACCCCCAACAGATAGGGGTGGCGGCCACCGGCAAACTGCGAGTAGGCGTCGTTGTAGATCATGTAGCCGGCATGGCCCCAGAGCATGACCATCGGCAAGGGCGAGGCCAGCATCAATTGCACGGTGCTGCACAAGCTGGCAGGCCAGGTGTCGAGCGGGCCGAGTTCGGTGAGGCGCCAGTCGAACGCGCAAATGCGTTCGGCCATCTCGCCTTTCCAGCCTTCACAACCGTGGCTATCGGATAAAAACTGCATCGATTGACTCGGTGTCCTGTGGTGTTTGCCCGATACATCGCGACGGCAGAACGCCGCGACGCCCGTCTGTTTCGAGCCTCATCGGCCGTAATGGTTTCATTAGAGGTATAGCCGATTTCAGAGCAGGCCCGGATCAGACCCCGATCAGGTGCTTGAGCGGATGGTAGCCAGTTTTCATCTTCGCCGCGACGTCGAGAATCGCCTTCTCGATGCCGTTCAAATGCGTGCAGGTCAGTTCGATGGCGGCGCTCTGGTCGCCCGCCTCGATGTATTCGATCAGGCGCAGATGTTCGTTGTCACGGCAGGCTTCATGGCTGTCGTCATCCAGTGCAGCGACATACAGCGAGGCGCGGGAAATCAGCTTCTGGAACCAGTCGAGCAGCACCGGGTTGTTGAGGCTGCGCGCCAGTTTGAGGTGGAACTCGCCGAGCAGGTAAATCAGTTGCTCGTGATCGCCTGCCGCGTGGGCTGCGTCCTCCAGTAGCAGGTGCTCGCGCAAGACCTGCATGGCGGCGGTGTCCTTGCGCCGACAGAGTTCAGTGACCATGCCGATTTCGATCAGCCGCCGGGTTTCGAACAGCGAGCGGATCTCTTCGTTGCTCGGCAGCGACACCGATGCACCTTTATTCGGCTCGGTGGTGACCAGCCCCTCGGCTTCCAGTTGCTTGAGCGCGGCTCGTACCGACGTGCGGCTGACATTGAACAGTTCGGCCAGGGACGCTTCGCCCAGCTTCATCCCCGGACGCAGCGAACGCTTGCTGATCGCTTGGTAAACCCCTTGGTAGACGCGGTCGACCGTGGTTTCCAGTTTCTTCTCGGTCATTCGAACACTCCTTTAGCCTCGGGCAAACACGGTGTTGCAGCGTTATTCGCCGTTTGCGCAGATAAGTGTGGCGCAGGATATCGCCTTCGGCCTCCTGATGCAGGGTCTGGATACGATTAGGGCGGGATGACTTCGATTTGCCGACCCGCTCATTGCAAACGTGGACGGAAGCAGCGGGCGGTGGCGAGCGGTTTTGGCGGACGCCAAATAAATCGGCTGCGAAACGCCTTTCCCTTGTGGGAGCGGGCTTGCTCGCGAATGCGCCGGGTCAGTAAAACATTTGGCGACTGACCCAC